>NZ_JBQLIA010000018.1:0-65593 GCF_056034345.1 Marinococcus sp. LNSP9103-4
AAATGGGTTCATCTTATTGGTGAAAACCTGCTCTACCTTAATTGTGGTAAATTGCTCTCTCTAGTTTAGCGTTTACAGTTGCCCTTCGGGTTGGATTTAATAGAATGATGGAAGAACGAAATAATAAAGCAAAGAGCAACTGACTATAATAAGTCGGTTGCTCTTTTTACTAATAAAATGAAAAAATATTATTTGCTACTTTCATTAGAAACAAATTTTTGAACCTTATTTAACTTTCTTTGCCTTTCCTCTCTATAAATTTTTTCATCTAAAATCAATTCAATCGCTAGTCGCAGTTCATTAAATTTTTCAATACATTCTTTTTCACTGAGTTCATGGAGGCCATTACTTAAAATGCCATAAATTATACGATTTTGTACTAAAGCATCGGGTAAATAAGCTTCTAGAGATTTAATTTTTTCTCCTGTTGTTTTTTCTTCAAATTCTTTTTCATTCCAACTTTCTTTTTTATTATTTTCAAAAGTGGAATAAACTAGGTTTTCTAAAATTCTACGCAAGTACACAAATGAACCAATACCTATTTCATGCGAATGTAAATCAATGGCTTTTTTTAAAAAGATCAAAGTCCTCTCCTAGGCTCTTTTTATATTGTTTAATGTGTTTTGTATTTATATCTCTTATAGAGGGGTTTTGTCCTATTTTTTGCAATGTATTTTTACCTAATAAAAATATAAATGAGTAAACATGTAAATCATCACGACTACATGAGAAATTAACGGCTAAAGGGTAGCTGTAAATAAATCTAAATAAAACATTATAATCTGCAGTTGAGATTGGATAAGAAGGCAAGTAATTTTCATTACTTGTAAGGAATGATGATAATTGAGAAAGTGCTCTTCCTCCGCAACTGGCTCGTGAAAATTTAAAAGTGCTAGTTTGTTCACACTGGACACAATAAGTATCAAACTGATGTGTTCTTAAATTATCAAATTTATACATCTCTTTTTCGGGAATGACAGTCTTTTTATAAAGTGGAGATTCAATATATAATTCATTTAAAATATCAACATTATCTGTATTCATATAAACTCCTTTAAGGAATTAAATTAATTACTAGTAAAAAATTTTTCCATATTGATTTTTTTTATCTTCCTTATCTTCTTCTGCTTTCTCCCATTTTGAAGTAAAATCATCGAGCTTTTCTAGCAAAAACTCTTCTCTCTTTTTAGCAGCTAGTTGTTCCTCTTGTATTTTTAACATTTGATTTCTCAATTCCTCATTTTGATCTAAAAGTTCATTGTAGCTATCGAACATTTGTCGTAATAACGGAGGTGGAGAATCACTTTCGGCGGGTTTATCTTCTATGATAATTTCATCTGTTATTTGATCTAAGTATTCTTTAATTTGATCGTTCGTTTCATTGGCGTCTTTAAGTCTTGCGATAGCTTCAAAAATATTTAAGGCTTCCCTTTTGTATCTACGCTATCTGCCCTGGCCGACAGATGGAATGTAAGAATCAAATCGTTTTCTCCATTCATTTAAGGTACTACGTGATCTTCCCATATTATCTGCTATTTGTTGAAGCGTATAATGTTGCTTTTCAAAATCTTGCATGTAAATGCCCCCCTCTCATTGTTGTTTTTCCTCGTACTTTTATTATGACATTAAATAGCGTCTGTTGCTGTATGTCATTATATGTTTTTAAAAGTTTTTAGTACGTTGTCAATCATCGTCGTCATAACGTTGTGAAATTGCGAAACTCTTTGAAACGCTTTTAAATACTGATATAAAAGAAAAATAGCAATTAAATTAAAAAAGAAAGCTCTGAATATAGAGCTTTCTTTGAATATAGAGCTTTCTTTTAATCATCATCTAAGTCTAGAAAATTTGAAGCAAAATTATTAATTCATTCATTTTCTTGATACGTTTCTTGTTTAGATTCGTCTGAAGCCTTTACTGATTGTTCTTGATTTCCATACATTAAACTTGGATTTCTATAAAGCTGTAATGCGAATTTTCCTATGATGTTCTGAAGTTCTTCCGATTTTCTGATAGCTTTTCGTTCTTCCGTAGTTGCTTCTGAAGGAAGTTGAAATACGACTTTTTTTGTTTTCTTTCCAAACGTTCAATCTCTACCTGTTCATATACCATTTTAGCAATGACTTGGCTGAATTTCCTTCCATGTTTTCGATACATGATGGAAAGCTCATTTAAAATGTGTGGTTCTACATCATCCAGCACACGAAATTGAATTTTATCTTGGGGTTTTATTTCTCTTTTTTTATTTTCATCCATTTATCATCACCCAGTTGTTATAGCTTCATCGATACTAATACCTTTTTGTTTGCAGTACATGAGTAGGATCTTAAAATAAGCCCTGGCAATAAACCAAACGCCATCATTTAATGAAGCAAATTCCATTGGAAAATTAGCATCTTCACGGTTCAACTCTATCAAATATGGTTTTAATACTAGAGAGCCACCACCAATATTATAAGCTGCTCTTAGGTTTGGAACGTTTCTCCAAATGTCTTTAATATTTTTATATTCTTCCCGAGCTAAAGTATAAAGTTCTTGGTCTACTAACTCTTTAATGGGAGCATTGTAGTAAATTTATTCATTATTATTTTTGTTGGTATTGGATTATTTTATGTTAATCACACGCTTGTGGAAGCAGGAAAGCGTAGAAAAAGAAAATGAATTGAATAATTGAAGGAGTGCACAGTGAGGATTGGGTAAGCAGCAGTTTTCATCATGCAGATCTTTAAGTATGCAGCGCTTAGTTCTATAAAAAGAATTATCTAAACCAGGGTGGTTTTAACAATGTTGATTAAAGGATTGAATCACTTTTTATTTTCTGTGTCTGATTTAGATGCTTCTATTGATTTTTATCAAAAAGTGTTTGAAGCCAAATTACTCGTTAAAGGCAGAAGCACTGCCTACTTTGATTTAAATGGAATGTGGCTTGCCCTTAATCTGGAAGAACAGATTCCCCGTAACGAAATAGCAGAATCATATACCCACATTGCTTTTTCTATTGAAGAAGCAGATTTTTATAAAGCATATGATAGATTATCCGCATTAAATGTAAATATCCTGCCAGGCCGTTTCAGAGATGAGAAAGATAAAAAGTCGATTTATTTTACAGACCCAGACGGCCATAAATTTGAATTTCATACAGGTACTTTGGAAGAGAGGCTGAATTACTATAAACAAGACAAGAAGCATATGAGGTTTTTTGATTCATGAAGGTAAACAAAAATAAACTAGAAAATTATTAATATGATACCTAAGGCAACGCCGGCATTCACGCTTATGAAAAACAAACAAACGGATCAATTAGCGTTTGGATAATCGAAAATAATTAATGATGCCAATATTTTTTTGCTCCAAAAGCCCTGTTCTTTTCAGTTCCTTGATCGAAAAGCTGGTTTCCATCTGGAATAACCCGGCCGATGCAGCGACTTGTTTGATGGAATACTCAAACCATCCGTCCAGCACATAGTTGTGAAACCCGTTTTGATAGGTATATTCCCTTTGAATCGCAAGATAGATCTTTTTGGATGGGTAGCTGACCAGCTCCAATATTGAAGCCACCGAGTCATCCAGCCATTGGTATAAAGGAGTCTGATAGCCTTCTAAATCCATGATTTTCAGCCATTTTTTTCTCCAGAGTTTACGGGTTGCACGCTTGACTTGTCTTTTGGAATAGCCAGTCTGATCGGCAATAGTGGAAATGTGGCAGGCGAACCATTTATTGTTTACCAGTTCCCGGCGTGTGAGGGCTTCCTGGCAGCAGTAGTACATTGAATGATGAACGGCTGCTTCCCGGCGGCTGAGAGTTTGTTCGATTTTGTTGTATGTTTGTGATAATGAATTGTTGTTATGTTTTATCAAGGGCACGGTATCATTCCTTTTACTGACGGGTGCTTCTTGATGCCGGTTCGTGATGAAGGTCAAAAATTATATACTGGGACTAATTATAGAATATATTGCAATGTTTTTTAAGGGGCTAAGGCTTTTAACCTATACAATGTTTGGCGCTCTAATTATTATATATTTAAAAACGTACTTTTCTTTTTTCGTCATATGGACGGGAATTATAAATGTCTTTAAAAAATAGAAAAAATTTCTAATTATGATGATGCAGATCCAGCCTCCGAGGGTAAATTGTTTTCATCCCTAATGGTTATTTCTTAATCAAAAGACGGGCAAATGCTATAATGAATAAGAATAGAACATAACATCGCTGTTCCGCTGCTGGATTTCCTGGAATTTTCATAATGGATAAAACGAACCTGGCAAGGGTTCATTCTTTTCTATAGTTGGAGGTGTGTAATTGAAACAAACGATGAATACCGGGTCAGTCATTGGAGGAATTTTTCTCACAGCTGTTATTTTTTTCAATATCTATTTAATGATTGTTCAAAACTCTTTCATTTCCAATCTATTATCAGCGGCTGCTATTGTTTTACTTCTCATCATCGTCATCCCGTTTTGTGTGCTTATGGTAAAGCATTTCTTTAAATCGTGAATACAAAAGGGCTGTCTCTGTGTGTATAAAGAGACAGCCCTTTGGTTATGGTTATTCATTAAATTTTATCTCTTTCACCTTTACTTTGTACCACGTGAATCTTTTTTCCTCTAACATCCATGAAACAGTTAATGTTGTAGGAATCTCAATCCCTTCAACAGTGGAATTTTCTACAACCTCTCCGACACATTCCAGAGGCTGTGCATTTTTACTACTGTCCTTGTATCGCAGAGCGCTAATTTTTTCTACACTTCCGTCAGCGCTAAACTCATAAGTGGCGGAACCCGAAACGCCGTTATAATCCATCGTGGCTTCGGCAGAAAACTCATCGATCTGTTTCCATTGAATGTAAGGGCTGAGCGCAGCGGAAGGATACCAGGGCAGCTCAAGCAAATACCTTTGCAGTGTAGATTGATTTATTTTTTCATTATCAGCGATATTCACGATTGGAATAAGCGAAGCTATTTTAATTGTCATGTGCCCTTTGCCATTCGTAAAAAGATCTCTTCCGACTACATTGATGAAGGGAAGCATTTTTATTTCCGCCTTCCAGAGAAACGCTGGTTCATTGACTGTGATGTATTGTTCCGCAATTGATTGGTACCACTTTTTCTGGGAAGGCTTCAATTTCATTAATCCCGTTTGTTTTAATCGTATCGACTGTATTTCATGTTTCCCCACCATGCCGATCTTTGTGAGCCACCTAGCTACAGGGAGGGGGAGAGCGTCGATTCTTTGCTGTGTTACAGGCATAGCTGGATCATTTTCGCTGGCCGCGGGCAGAGAAGCAATTTCTTTATTTGTAAGATAGTTAAAATGCCACTTTCCGAGAATTAACATAATAATGAAAAGCACAATAAAAGGAAGAAACTTCATCAGATGCACCTCCAGATTACGGGACTCATTTCCTGTGCGTATTACTATACCGAAAAGCATACTGATCGTCCGTTATTCGTAGTTGTAATACCAATATTTTCTTATAATACTCTCATTAAAAGACGAAGGCTCCATTTAATAATAAAAACACGAAAAGGAAAAAATTCTTATATTTTACTTTCTGAAAATTTCTTTAACTTACATTTGAAAGGGTAAAGTATAATTGAATTATAAAATACTATTCGAAAAGGGGTAGCGATATGGAATATCGGGAGTTTTTAGAAGAAATTGTCGGTATTATCTGGGGCGGGGATGCTGAAAATATTTCCGAAGGTGAAGAAGATTACAAGAGCGCTTATAATGACAAGGTACTGGATTTAATGAAGGAAGGAAAAACAGAACAGGAAGCGAAAAGCATGGTCATTGCCGAAATTCGTGACGATTACAAAGAATATAATATAGATGAGTTTTTAAATGAAACGGCAGAAAAAATTAGAAAGAAAAAACAATAAAGTAACATTCCGCGGTAGAATATGTTAGTATTTATTATAATGAACGTTCAATAAACAAAAGGAGGGCATCTATGAAAGCTGCATCGAAAAAAGAGGTTATATTGAACACCGCGGAAGATCTCTTTTATCAGCACGGGTTTCATGCTGTCGGGGTCAAAAGTATATTGAATGAAGTCGGAGTGGCGCCGATGACGATGTATTATCATTTTAAGTCTAAAGAAGTGCTGATTATAGAAATATTGAAGCGCAGGGAAATACGGTATTTTGACTTTATGAAAGAGAAAACGGGTGGAGCAAATAGTTTTACTCTGTACGTAGAATCACTTATCCGGGCCCACGTGGACTGGATGAAAACGGACGGCTTTAATGGATGTCTGTTTTTAAGAGCAAAGCAGGAATATGAGGGAGTCAACGAAGAGATTACTGCTATGAGTAAGGACCATAAAACCAATTTATTAAATAAAATTGAGCGTGACATCAAACCTTTTAATAATTCCAAAACGCTAGGAATGAAGCTGTTCATGATACTGGAAGGAATTACGTCCATGGCTCAAATTCTGGAGATGGAAGAAATAGAAAAATCGGCATTCGATTTGGCGGAAAACATGCAGACGGCCCACGAATAAACATGATAAAAGAGCATCGTTATTAATACTGATGGCTCTTCTTTTTTTACCGTTTATTGAATGAACGATCAATAAATAAGAAGGGGCGAATAACATGAATGCGAATAAATTAATCCTTGCCGGCCTACCGATGATTGCGGTGACCTACGGGCTGTCCCGTTTCAGCTACGGACTGATGCTTCCCTATATTAATGAAGCAATCAATATGACCCAATCCACGAGTGGAATCATTTCTTCTATGTCCTATGTGGCGTACTGTATAGCGATAGTAGCAGCGATGATGTTTTCCGGGAAGGTGACTTCGAGGCTGATGCTGGTGGCAGCGGGACTGTTGTCGATCATTGGCCTTGGCGTTATCTCCGTTTCTTTGACTCCGATCGGGCTTGGGGCGGGGATATTTTTAGCAGGGATGAGTACGGGCTTATCGTCCCCGCCATATGCCAGTATTGTAAATACGACGGTAGAAGCCAGGGAGCAGAACCAGGCGAATGCCTGGATCAATTCCGGTACAAGCATTGGAACGGCATTCACCGGTGCCATCGCGATTATGATGGTGGACAGCTGGAGGGAGACGTATATGATCTTTATGGTTATCGCCGTAATCGTGCTGGCTGCCAACTACAAAGTACTCCCTCACGAGCCGGCAATTGAAAAAAACAGATCAGCTGGCTTTGTGAAGCAGGAGTGGAAGCAGTCTGTCCAGCTGATCGTGGCCTCGCTGCTTCTGGGCATCTCTTCTGCGGCATACTGGACCTTTTCGAGAGATTTTATTGTAAATTTGGAGGGCGTACCTGGCTACCTCGGAGACTGGCTCTGGGTAATCATCGGTTTGTCAGGTTTATTGGGCGGTACCGCCGGCATCTTTATTAACCGGTTTGGCATTGGGAACGCCTTCAGGCTTTCAGTAGTAACGCTGTCCACTGCGTCCCTGCTTCTCGGAAGCTGGCCCGGCAGTCCCGTGGTTGGGTTTTTGTCCCCGTTTCTGTTTGGGAGTTCGTATGTTTTCATTACCGGGGTCCTAATTGTGTGGGGCGTTTCAGTATTCCGGACGAATCCCTCCATTGGGCTGGGGCTGCCGTTTTTAATGCTTGCCCTGGGGCAGGCGGCAGGATCCATTTTTTCCGGAATCGTCGCTGGTGCGTTTGGTTATCATACAATGTTTCTCGCCGCTTCTGTAGTAGGTTATGCGACGATCATATTCAAATATCAATCGCAATAAAGATGTTCCCGGGCGTGTTACTCTTGAATTTCTTCTTTATATTTCGCCTCGCGCGGCCATATAAAGTACGTAATGGAGATAACTAAATCGATCACTACGATGAGAGACCATAATTTAATCGTGCCGCTCAATGCTTCAGTTCTGTCTGCGTTATTAACGACAAAAATAACGGCCCACAGCATCCCTGTTCCCAGAGCATAGGCCAATACGTGTTTGACCCAGTCCTTAAAGTATTTCCGGGAGTAGGCATAGCCGTAGAGCCTGGACGGCTTGTTGCCCTGCCTCATAATATAATACCTGAACCGTTCGTCGGCCCAGCGGATCATCTGCTTTCCAAAAACAATGGATACCGCAATATAAATGGCAGCAATGGCATGAGCTGTGGTAGCTATTGCCCCGCCCATAAGATCCACGGAGGCCGCAACCAGCAGCACCAGGTCCAGGACGGGAGTTAAGGCGAGAAAGAATAACCCGAGTCTGGGCATTTGAAACACGTAACGAATAATTAACCCGGCGGCAATAACCAACCAGAAGGCTATTTCGATCCCAATAATCAGCAGCAGTATGAAATTCATCTATGCTCCTCCTTAAGCCAGGAATGGACTTCGTCACGAATCAGTTTAATAATATTATTATTATCTATGCGGTCAGGGGTTAACCATTTATGCAGGGCCAGGCCGTCAACGAGGGCGTGAGCACGCATGGTAGTGAGCTCGACAGGGAGGTCCTCCTGCAGCATTTGTTTTTCGTTTAAGTACTGTAAGGTTTTTTGAATGAGCATTCGTATCTCATCTCCCATGAAATTCGTCCCTGCTGCATGGATTTCGTACTGAAACGCCATCCATACCTCCATATCCGCATAGCGGTCATCATCCAAAGGGAGGACCGCGAGTATCGCATGAATGACCCGTTCCTTTTCGGTGACATTTTCCTGCCCGAAAATCTCCTGAATTCTTTGGGCAACTTTATGATTCACTTTTTTCATGACTGCATCGAGCAGCGAGCTGTGGGTAGGATAGTAGTAGCGGATCTGCCCCGGCGTCATGTCAGCGAGCTCTGCGATATTTCTTACCGTCGCGCCTTTCGCCCCGCTGTTCACAATGGACTGCCATGCATATTCAATAATCTGCTCTTTTTTCTTTTCGTGGTCAATGAGTTTTGGCATAGTACACCCCGGTATTTAGAAAGTAATGTAAGTATACCATCTTTTTAACACAGACGTATTAAAAAGAAAAGAAATTTCTGGAACATTCCGTAAAACAAATATCCCAGATTAAACGAACAGTGGTATAGTGGGCGTATAGAAGTGTTCAAGGCTTAAGAGGCGAAAACAAAAGAGGTGTCCGAATGCAAAGTGAAAAGCAAAAAATGATGAATGGAGAGCTGTTTTTACCGCACGACCCTGAACTTGCAGCGGAGCGGCTGCAGGCGAAGCTGCTGCTTGAAGAGTATAACTCCACCAGTGTCCGGGAGAAAGAAAGAAGTAATCAGCTGCTACAGGAAATCGTAGGAACAATGGGGGAAGAAGCCCGGATTAGTGCGCCGTTCTGGTGTGACTATGGCTATAATATTCATCTTGGCGCCCGTTTTTTCGCCAATTTCAACTGCGTTATGCTCGATGAGGCGCCAATTACGTTCGGTGACGGAGTGATGCTGGGGCCGGGCGTGCACATATATACCGTAAATCATCCGATGGAGGAAGCCTCCCGCGCGACGCTCCAGGAATACGGAACGCCTGTGACGATCGGACATAATGTATGGATCGGGGGAGGAGCCATCATTAATCCCGGCGTTCGCATTGAAGACGGCGCAGTTATCGCTTCGGGAGCAGTTGTTACCAAAGACGTTTCTGCCCGCACGCTTGTGGGCGGAAACCCGGCACGTCTTATTAGGCGTTTGGAGCAATGAATCTTTCCGGCAATTAAGTGAATTAATTTTAGGGGGGTTTACTTTGAAACGAGCATTGTTTCTGCTTTTAGATGAGTATGCTGACTGGGAAGCCGCTTATCTGTCGGCCACATTGAATGAGGGTAAGGAGTGGGCAGTTAGTACAATTTCTCTGCATGACCAGGTTACATCTATCGGAGGCTTTAAAACAGCGGTGGATTATAAAATCAACAACCATCCGGATTTCGATTTGCTCGTATTAATAGGCGGCAACAAATGGGACGTTGAAAGCGACGATATTTTTAATTTAATGGATGAAGCGATCACTAAAAATACTCCGGTCGGTGCCATATGCGGAGCGGTAGATTATTTAGCAAGGAATGGATTTTTAAATCATTTCAGCCATACCGGCAATTCGGCTTACTTCTGGCAGGACTACGAAAACTATCATCCGGATGCAGAGTTTATGGAAGAGCAGGCTGTTAAAGATAAAAACCTGGTAACTGCGAATGGCACAGCCCCTATAGAGTTCACTGAACTGGTTTTGCACATGATTAATTTTGACACAGCGGAAGAAATTGAAAAGACAATGTATATGTACCGCTACGGCTATTACGAATACACTGAAAAATACGGAAGCCCATTTTTATAAATGGAAATTAAGGAAAAAAATACAAAAATGGTAAGTATCCAGATTTGCTAACTTTCAGCGGTTTTTGATTTGTCGATTAGATCTGCAGATATAAGGCGGGTTTACACAGCAATTGCGGCGGGTATCACTTATTTAGCTTTAAACGATAGGTGTCCGGAGCGATCAGTTCCGGATCTCAGCCGCTGTTTAAAAAGGAAGGAGCCCCGCCGTGGATAATCAAAAACCAAGAGTGGGCTTTGTATTTTACGGAGCCCTGGTAATACTGCTTATTATGGCGGTTGTCGGAGTCGCAATTCCACAATCGTTTTTTAACGCAAGCTCTGCAGTAAGATCATTTGTATCGACTCATTTTGGATGGTATTATCTTTTACTTGTGTCAGCATTTGTACTATTATGTGTTTACTTTATTTTCAGCAGGTATGGAAATATCCGTCTTGGGAGGCCGGAGGACCGGCCGGAATACAGCTATCCGACCTGGTTTGCGATGCTGTTCAGCTCGGGGATGGGAGTAGGACTAGTGTTTTGGAGCGGGGCGGAGACAGTATCCCACTATGCAACGAGCGCCCCGGAAGCAGAGGTCGGAACGGACCAGGCCCTTGTCGATTCCATGCGCTACATGTTCCTGCACTGGGGGATACACCCGTGGGCTATCTACGGTGTTACCGGGATCTGTTTTGCCTACTTTAAATTCCGTCGGGGCGCCCGGGGCATGGTAAGCGCCATGCTCAGCCCGATTATGAACGAAAAAGGCATCGGTGGAAAAGTGGTGGATATTATTGCCCTGATTACTACAGTATCGGGGATTGCTACCGTCCTCGGGCTCGGCGTGACCCAGGTTTCCGGCGGTATGTCCTACTTATTTGGCACACCGAATAATTACACGATGCAGCTGATTGTGATTGTCGTTATTACTGCCATGTTTTTAGTATCGGCGTATACCGGCTTAAATAAAGGAATTAAGTCCTTAAGTAATGCAAACATCTATTTAACAATCATTCTGTTTATTTTAATGCTTTTTATCGGTCCAACGTTATTTTCCATGAATTTGTTCACGAATACACTTGGTACGTATATACAGACGCTTCCACAAATGAGCTTTCGGATCGCTCCGACATCTGAAAGTACAAGAGAGTGGATTAATGCGTGGACCATCTTCTACTGGGCCTGGTGGATCTCATGGACGCCTTTTATAGGAATATTTATTGCCCGTGTGTCGAGAGGGCGCACCCTGAAGGAATTCACTATCGGCGTCATTCTGGTGCCGTCAATTGTCAGCTTTATCTGGTTCTCGCTGTTTGGCGGAGCCACATTGAACGTACAAAGCACCGGCATGGCAGATATTGCTTCACTGGCTCCTGAAGAAGCGATTTTTGGCGTGTTTGATCAATACCCGCTCAGCACAGTCATGTCCGTCATTGCACTACTGCTAATTGTTTCATTCTTTATTACTTCAGCAGACTCTGCCACCTTTGTGCTTGGTATGCAGACCTCCAACGGAGCAATGAATCCTTCGGCTGTAGTGAAGTTCATCTGGGGACTCATGCTTTCTGCTACAGCGGCCGTGCTGCTGTATTCCGGAGGGATCGATGCGCTGCAGAACGTCATGATTATATCGGCGCTCCCGTTTTCTCTCGTAATGATACTGATGGTGTACTCGCTGTTTAAAGCACTCCGGGAGGAAAAAGATATTGAAACAAAGGGTAAAAGTAAAAATGCTGATAAACCGGATAAAGCTTCCTGAACTGGTTTGGAGAACTCCTGATAAAATCGGGAGTTCTTTTTTTATGGAAAGCTATTTTACAGGTGAAGTCCGAAATCCTTTATTGTCGGTGAGATTCAGCTTCCTGCTGGAGCCACGAGTTCTACTTTAATACGGTCTGGATCTTCAAAATAGAGGGCGTAGTGATCGTTTCCTCCGGCAAAGGGATGCAGATCTTCATAAAGAATAGGGATATCCGCTGCCCGCAGCTTTTTGGTCATTTGATCCACATGCGATTTCGACCGGGCATGAAAAGCAATATGGTTCAATCCTGTCCGGCGCCGGTGATAAGAAACATCCAGAAAACGAGCCTCCGTCTGAACAAATACGATGTAGGAGAAATCCAATTTAAAGCTGATCCCCTCCGGCCATTGCTGAAAGACGTGATAGCCAAGGTCTTCCAGCAGCCACTGCCAAAAGGCCTTCGATTGTTCGAGGTCAGATACATAAAGCTCAATATGATGAATGTGCCCGTACATAGAAAAATCTCCTTTATTCATTTATTTTTTTATGGTTCATTTCCGGACAAGCTCTCGATTATACGGGGAATCTCCTCTAAGCAATCTGTACTGGCGTGAGCACTGGAAGAAGTGGCCGTCGTTTTGTGAATCGTAAGCATACCCAATTCTTTAGCGGGGAAAATATCCGCTTCGGGATGATCTCCGATAAAAACTGTGTTCACAGCCCGAACTTGAAAATAATCCAGCGCATATTGGAATATTTGCAGCTCGGGTTTGCGCATACCCAGCTGATCTGAGATTATGATGAGTTCCATATATTGTTCAATGGCTAAGGAAGTTATCTTGTGACGCTGGTAAAAATCACGGCCGTTCGTAATAATTCCTAATTTATAATTTTCTTTATGTAAAGCTGCAAGCATATTGTGTAGTCCTGGGAAACCTTCGCTGAATTCTGGGAAGCGTTCATTTAAATGCTGTAATAACTCCCCGATAAGCCCCTCCGGAAAACCATATTTATGCCCGATTTCCTGATAAACGGCAGTTTTAGGCAACAGCTGATTATTCAGCGATATAAAGATATTTTGAAATGTTTCCAAGTCTGCATAACGATGCAATGCAAATTGAGCATGCTGATATTCAGAAAAAACCGTCAGAGTCTTCTGTTTGTCGAGCAGGGTTTGGTCTAAATCAAATAAAACAACTTTAGTGGCCAAAGGAAAGCCTCCAATAAATTCAATTTTTCTGAATAACAGACAAACAATCCTCTCTTTTCCTATTTATTGTAAAAAAGTATCATAGAGAGAAGATAAAGTAAAATGAACATCTGAAAACATCTTTCCCCGGGGGAGGAACATACATGAAGTCTTGGAAAAGTTTTCTGTTGCTTGCGGTATTGCTTTCTGCAGGATGTTCGGCAGAGCAGGAGGACACAAGCGGAGAAATACCTCCTTCTGCTCCGGATGCAATGGTTGTTGCTGGTGATCAGGAATATAATATGCACTTTGTTAAAAGTACATGGAACATCGAACTACCGGAAGAAAAGCAGCAGACAATCCAAACTGATGGTACGGGGCTTCAAGTCGTCGCTGACGATCCTCCAGGAGTAGAAGCCGAAGGCGGAGACTCGGTGGAGATCCGTTTTGAGAACAACTGGAGCCCGGACCAAATCGTTGGATGGTGGCGGCGCGGAGAAGAACGGGGAAAAGGTCAAACGCTTGAAGACAAAACGTCTTTGGAACTACCGGAAAAGGCTGGAACGTATATATATGAAATGGGCACACAATGGTCTGACTCAGATTATCAGGGAGAGGTCACGTACGCGGTTCGAGTAAAAGTTCTCAAATGAAAAGCAATATATCAAACTGAACAAAATAGCAATGGGCTGTTATTCAGGATAACTGGGCGTACCATTGCCGCAATAGGTTGATATTTGCCTGATGGTACCGGCTGTGATCGGCCATGTGCCAGATTCCCCAGCGTGTTGTAGCTTGTTTTTCGTTTTCATGGCCAAATGAAACAATAGCAGTTAAATCCTGATCAGTCAGCTGGGCGCAGGCATCGGCCAGTTCATTGATTACTTGTTCGTAATGAGATAAAAGCTTCTGCAGGGAATAACCCTGCACAAGAGGGAGATGGCCATGTATATCCCGGGCCGGGCCATAGGATTTTTCCAGATATAGTGGAAAATCTTCGCCTTTGATTCGGTATACCCAATGAACATCCACGTATGTAAGGTGATTGATAAGCTGGGCGGTTCTATTGAATCTGCCGGATGGCCCTTTATATTCCAGTTCGTCCTGGGTCATCCCTCTAGTGATGGATATTAACCGTTGGTTATTTTCTTTTACCGTACTGTACAGCATTCCCACTATAGGAGTCATACGTTTTTCGCCGGATAAATCAAAGACCATGAAATCTACCTCCTTAGCCTTGAATTTAAAAAAGCAATATTATCAGTTTCAAGGGACGGTATTTTCTTTATGATGCTATTAATTTTAACAGACGGGGAGGCAGAAAATGAAGAAACTTCGGGTCCACCACTATGATGCTTTCAGTGAAATTCCGCATAAAGGGAATCCAGCAGGCGTTGTTTTTGACGGAGATAACATGACAGAAAAAGAAATGCAGGCGGTGGCGTATCAGGTTGGGTTTAACGAAACGGCCTTTGTATTATCTTCCGAATCAGCAGATATACGTCTGCGCTTTTTTACACCGGGCCACGAAATGAATTTGTGCGGCCACGCTACGATGGCTTCGGTTTATGCATTAAAAAGAAAAGGGATGCTTGGTAATAAAGAACGTATCACGGTGGAGACGAATGCTGGAATTGTAACCGTCACAACACAAACGTCTGCCCATCAACAGCGCACAATGACGATGACCCAGGCGCCGCCAAAGTTGGAAATGTTTCATAGTTCCCGGGCTTCTCTGGCCGCTTCGATAGGATTACAGGAAAATGATATTCAAGCTGATATACCTATCGTATATGGAAATACTGGAACTTGGACGCTGCTGGTGCCGATCGCTAATTTAAAAAGCTTTGAAAAAATGAGACCTGATAATTCAGCATTTCCATCGGTTCTCACAAAAATGCCGAAAGCATCCATTCATCCGTTTTGCCTGGAAACTTATGATAAAGCGGCGGATATGCATGCGAGGCACTTTTCCTCCCCGTACTCGGGAACCGTGGAAGACCCTGTCACAGGAACAGCCTCCGGAGTTATGGGAGCTTATTGGGCGGCGTATATTGATGAGCACTTTCAATCGCCTCTACAGCTTATCGTAGAGCAGGGACAGGAAATGAATAAAGATGGAAGGGTTCACGTGCAGGTCGTAAAACATCAGGATAAGATTGATGTGAGTATTTCCGGCCATGCAGTGTATGTGACCAGCTTCGACGTAACTCTATAAGGGAAGCTTCTTTGACTCCATAAAAACGGGGATATTGAGAAGGGAATGGGGAAGCATGAAAAACGATGATCGTTAAAAATACAAATAAGTAGAGTGGAAGGTACTGTTCTTTTTGGAGAATGGCCTCAGGAAGAAAGGAGCGATCTGATGAAAATATTACGTGATGCTTCTACTCCCAATAATCCGGAAAAACTTCTAGATGATCTTTTGCAACGCCCGTTATTTGCTCATTTATCTACAGTTCATGAAGGTGGGCCCCGAGAGTCTCCCGTATGGTTTTTATGGGAAAAGAGAGAAATCTGGTTGCTGGGAAACGCGCAAACCGACTCGTTTCCTGCAAGGATTGAAAACGATTCCCGGTGCGCGCTTGGCATCGTGGATTTCAACCCTGCTGCCGGTCTCGTTCAGCACGCAGGTCTCCGTGGCCATGGCAATCTTTTTGCCCACGACCGTGAACGGGTTTACCGGTTATTTGATAAATACATGGGGGACCCGGAACATTGGGATTCACGTTTTACAAACATTTTGGACGATCCGGCTTGGGTTATGATTCGTCTACATCCTGAGACCGTGGTTGTACGTGATCAATCATATGAGCGTATTTAACTTAGGGAGGTGCTATTATGCAGCAGTCTCCAGTCTATTTGTTTCGCTGGATGTGGATTTCCTGGCTGCCTATCACTTTCATTGCACTTTTGGGAGTCATACAATTACCAGGGCTTCAATGGGTGGGTGGACTGATTGGTTCTGTTGCAATGGTCTGTCTTTTTCTCTTCTTGGACCGGAGATGGAGCAAAAAGCATCGTCATGAGGAGGAACAGTCCTGACATATTGAAAGGAATAAGGATATAGAGAGTGAGGGAGAGATTCCAATAGATATCTTTGGTGTGATCGCGGTCGTTTTATTTTCAATTTTTCTTGGTTTGCTTCCAGTAGCTTTTTTTGTTTATCCATATTGGCTTCAAAAGCAATCCGCGCGGGCTGTGGAAGTGAAAACGTACGGCATGACGCTCCTCATTTTCGCATTGATGATCCTGTCCGGATATGTGGCGTTTTACGTATAAATGCCTGAGGTTTAAATATATTTCAAGAAAGAAAGATATTCGATATTGAGGGCTTGTCATTTGTTAGAGATACCATTAACGGAGGTGCACAAATGAGCGAAAACAAAGAAGATGAGGAAAGAAAAAGAGAAAGGCTGAGACAGGAAGAACTAAAACGAAATCCCACTGGTAACATGAATGATTCCTTTCACCGGGGAGGAAGCGGCAGTCTTGTAGACCTCGTTACCGGATTAGGCTGGAAGGGAACAGGCATCCTTATTCTTGTAATGATAGCAGGGGTCATAGCCGCTTCATTTTTCTTCGGTTAAAAAACAGTTGCTTACAATTAATTGAACGTTTTGGTAAATACCACTCCTTCTCCTAATTGTTTGAACATGAAAATTACCGTCAGGATTATGATTCCTGACGGCTTAAACAATTAGGCCTCTTTCTTTTGCTGAAGCTGGCGCACTTTGAACTGATAGCCGAAATAAGGTAATGCGGTAAAAATGAGCGGAATTAACGCAAGCATGGTTACAACAGTATCGATAATACTAACCCATGAAGAGGAAGGAAACAGCGACGATAGAACCCAAAGCACCGAAACAAGGAACAGAAAAATTATCAGCGACACCAGCGTGTATCGGCCAAACTGCTGCTTTTGCTGCTGATAGACATCCTGCTTATCCTGCTGCTTCGTATATAAAGGTTTTGTTCCAAATGGGGCACGAAAAATATGTGTGTTTTCTTCGGCAGAGCATACATGCTCCCAGCCGGCATCCTGATACAGCTGAAAATAATCTGAATCGGGACGGAGACGGTAATCCAGTTCGTATTGCATCCGGACAGGCTCTCCACGTATCAGCCGGTAGCCCAAAAAGCCAAACTTCTCTAAATGCCATCCCTTCTCTGCCTGCTGCTCCAGTTTTTGCATATCTTTTTGTTCTGAGAAGGCGAGACCGCCGCTCGTCACATATTTTCGTTTGACCATGGTAAAGGCACTCCTTTCTGTTGTAGCGCTTCTTTTCCGTGTTTTACCATCTGTTCCCGGCGCTGGACCTCCTGCTGAAAGACGTCCATACCTTTCTCTGTAATAATATAGACTTTTCGCTGTTCAGCTTCCTTCCAAAGCTCAATATAACCGGCATGCAGAAGCTTTTGGGTCATCGTGTACACCGACCCGGGTCCAAGATTAACTTTTCCCTCTGTTAAATCAGCAATAGTCTGCATAATGGCATAGCCGTGCTTTGGCTTCATTAGGGCTAAAAGAATATAGTAGTGGGTGTCCGTCAAATCCCCGGAAGCCAGACTGTCTTTACGTCCCAATTAAAGGCCTCCTTCCATATCATTTAATGATAGGTTATAAAATATTATATCATTAAATAATACAAAATCAACTTGAATAATTTGAAATGTTTGGAAATGTTGTATTAATGGGAAAAAAGTTGGTGAAGGAATAAAGGGGGAAAAACTGATGAAGTGTATTGCGAAATGGACGATTTACGCCATTACCGCTGCTGGTATTATCATGACGCCAGCCGGCTCCCTGGCATCCAATGACAATAATGAATCGGAAGAACTGGAGATGAAAGTACATACGACAGTGGCTGCGGAATTGGCGATGACAAATGAGGACCCAGGAAAGAGCGTAGCGATCATGCGGGCTGCCTTGAATACACATGGATATTTAATGGCTGTGGAGAGTATATTTGGTGCGAATACGTGGGAGTTTCTTGCCAAAGATCAAAGCATTGAGAATGAAAATGAACGCGAAAGTTCATCATCGGACGAAAAACAGGACGTGGCGGTAGCTTCAGGGAAAGAAGCCATTGAAACAATTAAGCAGAATGAAGATTTTGGCGAAGACATAAGGTTTGATGATATCGGCGGAGATTTACAGGAGGACGAGCGTGGCTCCTACTATACAGTCCAGCTAACATCCCAAGAACTTTCAGAAGCCGGAGGAACCGGGACCGTGGATAGGTTTAAAGTGTATCAAAATGGAGAGTATACCTCCGTCTACGGAGAGGAGCAAACTACAGGCAGTAATCAGGAACAGTCCGCAGATGAGGATACTGAGCGTTATGTAAATGCCCGCTTTGGCTACCGGATCGATTACCCGGCTGACTGGGATCCGCAGCCGGAAGCGGACAACGGAGACGGAAGGATTTTACAAGTTTTTGACGACAGCCATAACGTTCTTGTGTACGGAAGTCATGAGGATAGTGATAAGGCGGAAGTGACAGAAAGTAGCTCGTACGAAGAAATGGAGCTGGAAGAGGGAGGCACGGGATATTATCAGGTATCCGAAGAGGATAACAGCTTTACTTTTTCCATGCGGGTATTTGAAAATGATAATAGATATGGATTCGAAGCGGAAGTGCCGGAAGAAGAGGGTGCCCCGTCGCAGGAAGAGATTGAAAAAATTGCCAGGACATTTACTGTGTCGGACTCTGAGCAATAGTGAGCAGGTAGTGATAAAGGAAATGAAAGATCATAACTTTCTGTTAGAATGTCATTTTACCGGGCAAAAGGAAAAAGAACATTTACACTATTGAGGAGGCAGTTAAACATGAAAAATAAGTATGTGCGATTTTTGGTATATTTTCTTTTTGGTATGATTGTGGGAGTGGTATTACTCTCGCTGGTAAATTAAGAAGGAAATCCTTATGACTTGAATGACAATTTTGTTGATAAAAAGGAGAAGCATATATGGCTATTTTTTTCGTCCTGGGCAGTATAGCTTCCGCAATATTTCTCTATTACTGGGGCAAAAAAACGAATGAAAATAAGAGTTAAAGGATGGCCGTTAATTAATAAAATCTCCCTTCTTTCATTCCTTTATCATTTCATAAATAGCGATTCCTATCCATCCCAGCCCCGTACCTAACCAGATAAAAAATGTTAAAACAGCATAAGCAACGCCTGTAAAAGGATCATCCGGACCCAGAAAACTATAAATAATAATTCCTATTCCTCCAAATACCAATAAAACAGTCAAAATATGCACAAATCTCTCTGTCTTCGACAATAGATAGCTGAAAAATATGATGGCGCCGATAACAATTAATATCGCAAAAAAGATTCCATACTGCGCTATAAATGTCATGATCTGTCGCCCCCTTATAATTGTGTTAATGGTGTCCTTGCTGTTAATACCTAATTTTACCATTTATTTAAGGGCGCGGTCTTTTACAAAAGTCCGGGTCTTTAAAATTTTGTTTATACCCAGAGGCTCTAAAGTATTGCTGAATACGGATAAGTTGTAATGATGTTAAATCTGCTCTCTTTTCCTTATAATGAAAGGAAAGAAACTAAAGGGGAGCTATATGAATAAAAAACGGTGGTTTTTTAGTATAACGGCAGTTCTTCTTCTGGCCGGCGGCTGGTATTTGTATCAGGCGTTTACGGCCTCGGAATATGAAGAAGTGGTCGCAACGGAACAAACGGAGCTGCAGGGGGATTTAGAAGGAATGGAGCAGGCTACATTTGCCGGGGGATGCTTCTGGTGCATGGAGCCGCCGTTTGAATCCCAGCCCGGCGTCGTCAGCGTGATTTCCGGCTATACGGGCGGCGAGGAAGAAAATCCTACGTATGATGAAGTGTCGAACAAAGAAACGGGTCATCAGGAAGCGGTTCAAATTACGTATGATCCTGAAAAAATCAGCTACGAAGACCTTCTGCAGATTTTCTGGCGCCAAATTGATCCGACGGATGATGAAGGACAGTTCGTGGATAAAGGAGAGCCGTATTTGTCGGCTGTATTTTATCATGACGAGGCCCAGAGGCAGGCAGCGGAAGCGTCATTAATAGAGATGGAGAACTCCGGACGGTTTGATGGAGAGATCGTGACGTCCATTGAAGAATACGATACGTTTTACGAAGCAGAGGCCTACCATCAGGATTATTATAAGAAAAACCCGGGAAGGTACGAATATTACCGCAGCAACTCCGGACGTGATGCCTATTTAGATGAGGTATGGGGAGAGGATAAAGAGTACGAAGTAAGCACAGATTCCCCGTTTGCCGTGGAGGATAAAGAAGCGGCCGTCTCTGAACTGAACAGCATGCAGTATGAGGTGACGCAGGAAGACGGAACAGAGCCTGCTTACGATAATGCCTACCATGATAACGAGGAAGAGGGAATATACGTTGATATCGTCTCCGGGGAGCCGCTGTTCAGCACGCGCGATCAGTATGACTCCGGTACAGGCTGGCCGAGCTTCACGAAGCCTCTGGAACTGGGTAACATTACGTATGAAGAAGACGGCGGCATTTTAGGCACAAGTGTGGAAGTGCGCAGCAAGCATGCAGACTCCCATTTAGGGCATGTGTTTCAGGATGGACCTGAGCCGACAGGCCTTAGATACTGCATGAATTCCGCAGCCATGGATTTTATTCCGGCCGATGAACTGGAAGGCACTGAATACGAAGAGTATGCAGCTGATTTTAAATAGCAGAAAAAATGCGCGTCTCCCAATTTATTTTACGGATTCTATGTTCTAATTAAACAACAAAAAAAGCGGAAGCAGGAAGCAACCTCGTATCTCTTTAACAAGGGATGCGGGGCTTTTTTTAGAGCACAGGTTACCGATTAAAATATTTACCATCTCTTCTAAATACGGTTATTTGAATTGATATTTCGAAGAAAAATTTTTATGAGAAGAACATTCAGGATTCTGACAACGACTGGGAGGTGCCTGTTTGGTATGATAGATTGACGAAACTTATCAGGCTTACCGGGGCCCATGGAAAGGAGGAAGCCATGAATATTATCGAAAAATATCAAACGATCCTAATTATCATGGCGGTAGGCATAGGCCTGGCTCTGGGCCAGGTGAGAGTGATCGGTGCCCACGCGGAGGTACTGATTGTTCCTTTTTTGCTGCTGATGCTGTATGGCTTGTTTTTATCTATTCCGTTAAAGGATCTGCATCGGGCCTTTACGCATCGGGTCTTTCTCGGTGTGAGCCTGGGGATCAATTTTATCTGGACCCCGCTGCTTGCCTGGGGTCTTGGCGCCTTGTTTCTGACTGATCATCCGGCTTTATGGCTCGGATTTATTATGTTGATGGTGACGCCCTGTACTGATTGGTATCTTGTCTTTACATCCATAGCTAAAGGCAATCTCGCATTATCGACGTCGATTCTTCCCCTGAACCTTGTCCTGCAGTTCCTGCTACTGCCCTTATACCTCTTTTTGTTTGCCGGAACGATCGAAACGGTGGCGCTGCCGACGATCATCGAAAGTGTCCTGCTCGTGCTGCTGCTTCCGTTTCTGCTGGCTCAGGGAACCAAGTATCTTTGGCGCCGGCAGCCCGAATTTCTGGCACACAGGCTGCTTCCATTCTTTTCACGGGCCCAGATTTTCTTTCTGACCCTGGCGGTAGCCGCGATGTTTGCCTCTCAGGGGTCGGCGCTCTTAAATAACTTGAGCGTTATTACCATTCTCGTGCTGCCGATTCTCCTGTTTTTTGGTATCAATGTGACGGTCGCCCAAATGACCGGCCGGGCCCTGCGGTTTTCTTACGAAGAAACGGTCAGCCTGACATTAACCACAGTGGCACGAAATTCTCCGGTGGCCCTGGCGATTGCAGTCACCGCTTTTCCTGATCAGCCGCTGGTAGCCCTCGCTCTGGTGATTGGTCCGTTGATCGAGCTGCCGATCCTGGCAGGAGTTGCCCAGGTGCTGCTTGCGTTTCGGAGACGGAACCGCCCACGCTTCTGATGCCAAACATTTTTTTACTATTAATTGTAAAAGGGAGGTTGAAGTAGTACGATAATCATGAAACGCTGGCAATAAGTTACAGTAGATAACTGGAAGAAGGATGAATATATGAAACGAAAACTGCTGATAGGAAAAGAGCTTCTAATGATCGGGCTGACGGTAATACTTGTCGTAGCGGCTCTCATTTTTATACAGCGAGAGCCGGAGATGATTTCACATTCCTCCTCTACGGATGAGTCTTCTCGTTCAACTGCCAATGAAGAGAGCGGTGAAACAGAGGAGACAGAAGCTGAGGGGCCACAGGAAAAAGCAGAAGAAATAAAGCCTGGGCAGGTATATAAGCCCGTAGAACCAGAGAGTGACAGCCTCCCGTTAAAGGATCAACTGGAGCGGGAAGAATTGGAAGCGATGCCTGAATCTGAAGCAGGAACAGGAGAAAGTACAAGGCTGGTTCCGTTTGGAGAAACACTAATCAAAGGCGTCCAGGATCAAACGGATGGACCGTTGAAGGAACATCGGCTAGTTACGTATTATGGTCATCCCGATTCCACCAATATGGGAATACTCGGGGAAATGGAGCCTGAAGCTTTAATGGAAAAATTAAAGGAACAGGCCCAGGCTTATTCCAACGCTGACCCATCTCGCCCAGCTGTTCCCACTATTGAACTCATAGCGACCGCTGCCGATCGGGACCCCGGTTCGGACGGAAACTACGTTCGCATGACTTCACCGGAGCAGATAGACAAGTATGCCAAGCTTGCCAAAGAGAATGATGCTTTATTGATGCTCGATGTCCAGTTGGGTAAGGACTCGGTGTTAAACCAGGTGAAATCCCTGGAAAAGTGGTTGAAGCTTCCTTATGTTCAACTTGCCATTGATACTGAATTCCATGTGGATGAAGGAGAAACGCCGGGGGTGGACCTTGGCCAGGTCGACGGAGCGGAGATTCAAAAAGCCGTGGACTACCTTACGAAAATAGTGGAGAAGAACAACCTTCCGGATAAAATGGTTCTCGTTCACCAGTTTACCGATGCAGCGCTGGCGAACAAGGAAGCCATTCAGCCGACTGATCATGTAGAAGTGGCTTTAAACTTTGATGGATGGGGAGGGTCTGCTGTGAAAATGGCTAAATACAGAGACCTGGTGCGGAATGAACCTGTGCAATACGGTGGTTTTAAAGTGTTTTATGATAAAGATGAACCGGTCATGAGTCCTGAAGAGGTCATCCAGCTGGATCCTGCCCCGGCCGTGGTGAATTACCAGTAAAGGCTCTTCGAACTTAAGGCGAAGGATTTTCATGAGTTTATTTGTTATCATCTTTTCTGCGAATATTTTACCGGAATGAGTATTTATGTTGAAAGGTTTTTCATTCACCGTTTAAACCGCTTCAATAATAAAAGCCCGTCTGAATCTCGTGTTAATCATATAGGAAACAGTTTTGTTTATTGGCTAAGTAAGTGACTGAACAGTAACTGGGCGGCATTTAGACTACAAAAAGATAAGCGCAATAATGGAAAAGCTAAGAAAATCATGAATGCCTGAAGGGATATATGTCTTCAGGCATTTTTTTATTCACACACCCTTTAAAAGAAAAAGGCGTAGATATAAATGGAGGTCTTCCCATCCCGGTTATCTGTCTGCCAGCAAAAACTGGATTATGATTGTCTGGCAAAGGTGTCAAGAAAGGCGCGGAGCGAACGTTGCTCCAGATTATCGTTCCGGTAGATAAACCAGGTCGTTGCTGCCTGGTACGGTGATTCGAGGGTGTGCGTGGCGATGTCCTGGGTTCGATTCCGGCGTTGAAGGTACGATTGGGAAAGAAGGGAGACACCGATGCCAGCTTTCGTGAGTTCGATAATGGTGTCTAAGCTGGCACACTCCATGATTTTCGGAGCAGAGAACTGGTGGTTGTGCATCCATTCGAGCAGCGTTTGTCGATAGATGCATCCTTCTTTTAATACTAACAGCGTCGGGGCGTGCCCGGGTTTTTGGATCATGGGCACCGAAAGCCCCAACGTCGTGATCAGTACTAATGATTCCTGAAGCACCGGCACGCTGGACACGTCTGGGTGATCGATGCTTCCCACTACAAAAGCGCCATCGAGGTCATATGCTAACACCTGTTGGACCAGATCCTTGGTTTCACTAATGGTTAGTGAGACTTGGAGACGGGGATGCTCGGTCATAAGCTGCTGCAGAGCGGCAGGCATGTGTGTGGAGGCAGTTGATTCAATGGACCCAAGACGTAATTTTCCTTCCATAGTTGGCCGTGCAGCCATCTCTTCCAGCAGGTCCTGCTCCAACTGCACAAATTGGCGGGCATAGGTACACAGCTTGTCTCCGTCTGAGGTGAGGTGAACCCCTTTGGCATGCCGATACAGCAATGTTGTCTGCAATTCTTCCTCTAAGCGGCCAATGCGGGCACTGACGTTGGACTGAACGTATCCAAGCGTTTGAGCCGCCCGGGAAAGGCTGCGGCTTTGAGCCACGGAGAGAAAAATCTTCAAATCACGTAGTTCCATGCTACCTTCTCCTATTAGTAAAAATGATGGGCAGATCTCATAAGCATTCATTTTTCATGGTTGGTATTGTTCTTTAGTATAGAATGTAGTACGCGTTTCGGCAAGCGTAGATGAATGAAGAACAGACATTAACATATTAAAGGAGATGACTCAGGGATGGCGTGGTTTTTTTTGATTTTAAGCTTTGCGGGAGGGGCTGCTCTGGCTTTTCAAGCGGGTGTCAATGGAGAAATCGGAGCCAAAATGGGAAGTTTGCCAGCCGCATTGGTCGCCTATGCTGTTGGTACAGTGTTTTTGTTGGCGAGCACATTGGTTCAGGGCCTCCCGCCAGCGTTTCCGTCGCTGCCCTTATGGAAATGGATGGTGGGAGGACTGGGCGCTTTTTATATTGTTTGTATCATTATGGCAGTACCACGGATTGGCGCTTCGACAGCCATAACCGCCGGTATTGCTGGCCAACTCCTGTTAGGGCTGTTTCTTGATCATTTTGGAGCCTTTGGAACTCCGGAGATTCCCATAGATACGTCCCGGCTGATCGCGATCGGACTGATCGGAATCGCTTTGTATCTGTTGTATCAATAAAGCCAGGAAGCTTTTTAGATGGAAAATGGCAGATAGCCGTCATTATGTTAAAGAAGAAAAAAGATTACTTACAAATAATATAAAAAGATGCTTGGAAGAATATACTCCTCCAAGCATCTTTTTAGTTACAACCATACGGTATAAGCAATCCAAAGAAAAGCGATCCAAAGAAAGGGGGAAATAAATAGTAAAAGAGAAAGAATGATTAGATGCCTGATCTGTAATACCAGTGCTAAACATGAAGCGAATAAGCCGAACATCAGAATGAGAATAACAACAAATAATAAACCAAATCCATCCTGGTATAGAGAGAAGATATTATTACTCTGAATAATATTTCGGGGTAAAATGAAAGGGAGAGGTAATAGGAACCCGACTAAAATCATAATCCAATTGGTGATATAAGCAATTTTTTGAAGAATCATGGGTACCTCTAATATTTTGACTTCGGAAATGAAGCTGGTTTGATTTCGTCCATGCCATTGATATTGGAAATCATATTAGGTACTAAAAGAGATTATTTGTTCGTAGGGTAAAGAATAGACATTAAGAGAAAAAAGGTATAAAAAAGGACTCCAGCTTGGGCGAAAAATATAGCCGAAAAGCCGAGATCAGGGATGATAAAACCAGCTGAAAAGCAAATGACGGATAGCATTCCTAGTAGAAGTGTTAGAAAGAAATATCTTCGACTCATTTTGGAAGCATTTTTTATAAAAAAGATAATTCCTATGGCAATAAAAGCAATGATGATGAGGAACAAAACATAGAAATAGAACATCTTATCTCCCACCAGTCCATTAATTTGATCAATCAAATAGCAAAAGAACAGCTAATAGGAGAAAAGGCGAAACGGATAATAAAAGAGAAAAAAACATCAAGAAATAGCTTCGCAGCGTATAGGCTAAAACAAAAACCATTAAACCAACGATGGGTAATAAACTCATCAGATGAAAGAAATTGTAGAAAAGATGCTTGCTCAAAGGTGCTGGCATAAAAACCGGAGGATAGGATAAAAATCCAACAAGAATGACTGTTAGACACATGATATACATGATTCTTCGAGCATTCATCGTTACCTCTTGAGCGTTTGACATTGGAAAAGGGGGATTCATGTTTTGGAGCATAGCAACGTGCGTTTCTGCACCGATTCTTTTCATCCGTTACTTTTTCTACCTCGCCCTAGTACCTAACTTTTTTGGCGTTTAGATGACTTTAAAAATGGATGATCTTCTACTAATAATCCATGTAAACGAGCCTTTGTATCATTACTTAAGATATTAATTTGGCAATAGAAATACTTAACGTCCCAGCAATTGTTAAGGATAGCAACACCACATAAAGTACTTTTTCTATACGATACTCAACATCTTTCAAGCTAGAGGCATAACTCCATAGAAGGACAAGATCAATAACAAGAACAACGAAAAAATGCTTCCAACCGCTCCCCATCAAATCCGGGCTGAATGTAAAAATAATGTTCGACAAAAATACGGGGATGAAGATGAAAAGAATGAAGGCTAACAATGCTCCCGATAGGCGTTCATTCTGTTTTTCCTGCTTATCTATCATACGCTTCCTTACTGAACTGAATTTTTGGCTAAATATAGAGTAGTTACTGGAAAATGATAACAAATAATAGCTGTGGATGCATTACCTTATCGTTATTTCTAACAGTGGTAACATATAAGAAAGCAAAGCCTGTATGATTAGGCTTTGCTTTCTTATGAAAATCTACCGATAATTATCATTGTCGGCCTGGCGAATGACGTTGGCATTAGCGAGTCCCGGTTTCATCTATTAGTGCAGGGGATCGAGCCTTCTGCGGAGCATGTTGATCATCTCCTGGAGGAAGCATACGATCAGGGACAAAATTTTGGTTCATGATTCCAATCATATAGACGAATGGTCGAAAAGAAATTTCTTGTTGAAAACCTTTTCTGTGCGTAAAAAAAGGGAATCAACTTGTTTTCCTGCTGCCTCTTAAAAGAGCTGCCATTCGATTGTGTATAGATCCTTTAATAAAGGTTTTATGTCTTGGGGCAGTGTATATTATTATATGCTACAAATATTAAAAGCACCGTTCTCCTTAAGAAAAGAGAACGGTGCTATATTTACTTTTATTTGAACGGTCCTTCCAGAACGACTTTACCGATTGTACTTCCCTTTTGAATCTGATTGTAAGCTTCTTTCAACGTTTCCACTGAAATAGGGTGAAGGGTTTTGGACACTGTGGAGTGGATTTCTCCAGCGTCCACCCAATCGGCCAGCTCGTTCAACAGGATATGCTGTTGCTCCATATCCGCAGTCTGGAAAAGAGAACGGGTAAACATCAATTCAAAAACGAAGGTGACACTTTTGCTGAAAAGCGCCGTGTCCAGCGGTTTTTCAGTCGGGAGAATAGAACAAATTTTTCCCTGCGGCAAAATAACGTTTGCCATTTCGGCCATATGGTCATCGACATTATTTAAACAGAAGATGTAGTCAACACCATTCAGGCCAAGTTGCTCCAGCTGGGGGCCAAACGGCTCATGATGATTGATGGTTTGGTCTGCACCATGGTTTTTAACCCACTCTACAGTTTCAGAACGAGAGGCAGTGCCGATGACTGTTAGTCCAGCCAGTTTGGCAATTTGTACAGCAATAGAGCCTACCCCGCCTGCGGCTCCGATAATGAGAATGTTTTTCCCGACATTTTCTGTAGCGTCTTTTGAAATGCCCAGACGGTCAAAAAATGCTTCGTACGCAGTAATGCCGGTCAGAGGCAGTGCAGCAGCCTGAGGGAAATCAAGACTTTTTGGTTTTTTTCCCACGAGTCGCTCATCCACCAGATGAAATTCGCCCCGGCGTAAAATACCTCGTCCCCTTCTTTAAATAGCGAACTGTGTTCTCCTGTCGCCATAACAACTCCTGCAACATCACGGCCAACCACTGTAAATGAATCATCATCTTCCTGTTTTCCATCACGTGTCCGAATATCAGTAGGGTTACCGGATATCGCTTTTACTTCTATAAGTAGATCGTGTCCTGTTGGTGTCGGCTTCTCCTGCTCTATCTGTTTAAAGTCAGGCGCCCCTTCTTTAGAGCCCGGCTTATAAAATCCAAATGTTTTCATTGTTTCCGACTTCATTTCAAATCGCCTCTCCTTTAATGCATGTATTAGTGAGAAAACACTATTTTTATACTACACATTAGAGTTAGATCTTACAAAATATTGGATTTTGAAAGTTGTAATCTCTATCTACCGCTTCATGTAAATCAAGTGTGAATTTAGTAAGGGCAAAGGGAAGAAGCGAGAATAAGATTAGCGTAAAGGCGTAACAAAAAGTAAACAATATAGCACTTATCCCAACAGCTAAAAAGGACCCAAATACTTCTGAACGCTTCTCTGCAGGAAAACATGAAAAAGGATTTCCTCTAATAAGGGAGTAAAGGTAATAGTCTGCGAAAGAAAGCTGAAACCATGAAAAAAGAAGCCAGAGAACCATTTCCAGCTTCCACTTTATGAACGACCATTCGATTTTTTGGGGAGAAGCTATTGCTTTTTCTGATGATCGTCTAGCCGTCGAGCAGTGACATCTGTTCTTTCATATACCGCGTGCCGTGAACCACATTCTTGGGGCTGACCTGATCGATACGTTCGAGGTCGTCCTTCGTGAGTAGGATATCAGCCGCGGCCGCATTTTCTTCTAGGTACTTGATGCGCTTCGTACCCGGTATCGGCAGCGCCCCGTTGGCCATCGTCCAGGCAATGGCCAATTGGGATGGTGTACAATTCTTCTCCATCGCGATCTCGTTAATCTTGTCGACAACTTCAATGTTCTTCCGGAAGTTGTCTCCTTGGAACCGCGGCATCCATCTGCGAAGATCGTCGGCGGCCAGATCCTCGAAAGTGCGAAGCTCGCCGGAGATAAAGCCCCTGCTCAGCGGACTGTAGGCTACATGGGTAATCCCAAGCTCTCTTACGGCAGGGAGTATCTCCCCTTCGATGTCACGGCTCCAGAGCGAATACTCACTCTCTAGCACAGAGATCGGATGTACGGCATGAGCGCGGCGAATGGTGGAAGCGGAAGCCTCGGACAGACCGAGCGCCCGAACCTTGCCTGCCTTGACTAAGTCTGCCATCGCTCCGACCGTCTCCTCTATCGGGATTTGCGGATCGACACGGTGTTGGAAGTATAGATCGATGTAATCCGTATTCAAACGGCGAAGGCTATCTTCCAATGCGTTCTTAACGTAATCCGGATGGCCGCTGATACTCTCGTAATTTGGGGTGAACGAGAACTTGGTAGCGATAATGGCTTGCTCGCGGCGTCCTTGAAGAGCGCGGCCGAGCAGCTTTTCGTTATGTCCGTTGCCGTATACGTCCGCGGTATCGAACATCGTGACACCGATGTCCAAAGCGCGATGGATCTTTTGGATCGATTGTTCGTCGTTCGTCTCCCCATAAATGCCTGGAGACATTCCCATAACTCCCAGCCCGATCGAAGAGACGCGGATATTGCTATTGCCTAACATTCTTTGCTTCATTTGTTTCATCTCCCATTCCATGTTTGTTGTCGCTCTGACCCTCCATCTTGATTAACAACTGGCTCTCGGAAGGGGTTTTCCCTTTCGCGATGTCTTCGTATATCGCCAGTTTGTTGTTGACGGCGTCAAGCGCTTCAGCCAATTCGTTCTGGCGGCGAAATAAATCTTCCTTGTACTGATTCAAGGTCGCTTGGCGTTGTGGGATTGTAGAATCACCATCGAGGGCAAGATCCACCATCTCCTTCAGCAACGACAACTTCATCCCTGTCGCCCGGAAACATGTCATCACCCGGATCCAATCTAAGTGGTCCTGTTCGAACAGTCGATGCCCGTTCTTATCTCGCTTAATGTAAGGGAGCAATCCCTCCTTCTCGTAAAAACGAATCGTAGAAGCCGGACAGCCAAGCCGTTCTGAAGCTTCTTTGATCGTGAATGCCATGGGCCAGATCCCTCCTTATCGGTTATTTTCAGACGGAAGCGGCTAGTTCTTCTTCATCTTAAACCTTAAAGTGCACTTTAAAGCAAGCATTATTTTGAAAGACAGCTGTTAGCGTATGAACTACTACAAACATCAGGCTGTTCTCAATGTTACATTTGACAGGAAGAAAGTAAATTTTAATGAGGTGAGAACATGAAGCGATCTAAAAAACCATGGCGGTCTTTTCTATTTTTTCTGTTGGTTGGTGTGGTGGCCGTCTTTTCCTTGCTGCTTATGCAAATAGAACTACTTCCGGGGCAAATGGAGGAGCTCGGTGTTCCCTTAGAACTGCCAATTGAAATCATCGCTATGCTGTCTCTCATTAACCCATTGCTATTTATGATCGCTGGCCTTCTCATTGGTCATTTTTTAGCGGAGCGAACAGGGTTATCTTCTTTTATCTATGACAAAGATCGATATGGCACGCCTTTGATGAGGCGATTAAAAGCTGTCTTTAAGACTTCCGCTCTTTTAGGAATCGTGAGTGGGGTCATCATTGTAACGGCAGATTCCTTACTTCAGCCCTTTCTTCCAAACGACCTGCACGTATTGGGTACGGAGGCGACTTTGGATGTATTTGACCTCACTACACGGCTGTTGTATGGAGGGGTTGCTGAAGAACTTATGCTTCGTTGGGGCTTAATGACTTTAATAGTCTTTAGCACGTGGAAAATCTTTCAACGCAGCAACACTCAGCCAACCTCAGTTATTGTATGGATTGGTATTATCCTTTCTGCTCTGCTCTTTGGATTAGGTCATTATGGAGCGACGGCCGCAGCTGCAGACATGACTCCCATTATTTTTGCTCGAATGATCTTTTTAAATGGGGTTGGCGGGATCATCTACGGTTGGCTTTATTGGCGTAAGGGGCTTGAGGCTGCGATGATTGCGCATATGGCTACTCATCTAACCTTTGTATTTTTCTCGATTGTAACTTCATGGATGTAAAGTGACAGGAGACCGCCCTACGAGTGCTGCACAACTTGAAAGATAGGTATGTAAATTCTCATGGGGGCAGTTTTGAAGCAAATGCTGGTATCCCCCAAAAGGAGGACCAGCTTCACAAAAATAAAACAAATAAAGCATCTTCAAATCATGTGCCAATGATGAAAGGAAAATAGCTTTTCGATGATTTGGCCACGGTCTATGTTTAACATGAGGAAAATTCAAATCTTCAAAAGAATAGGCTTTCGAGATGAAAGCCTGTTAATAACCGCTATTATGTTTATCGAAAGGAGCATCGGCAACGAGAAGAAATTCTCAAAGGCTTTCTAAGATTATTTGGGAATGAACTTCCGATAAGGGCCGTTTATGTTTAGTATGGGATAATACTTCTTTAAAGTATTTAGAGAAAAAGAATTATTTTGTGAAGTGCTAATTCTATACAAAGATTTGTGGTTAATGTAAAAAACACAATTGAATTTTCAGAATAATGTTGACTTTTTCTAGTTTGTTAGTTAAGGTAACTAACATAAAGAAAAAGGTGATAAAAATGAATAAAAGATATCAATCATTACAAGCAACTAACCTTAAAGAACAAAATCGCATTACTATTTTGTCCATGATTCGCGAAAAGGTCATGTCACGTGCTGCAGTTGCGAACACTCTTGGTATGAGTCGCCCAGCTGTTTCATCGATAATCAATGAGCTCATGGAAGAGGGGCTGCTCAAAGAAATTGGGCATGGAGAAACTTCAGAAACTGGCGGAAAACGTCCTATTCTTTTAGATATAAATGAAGAGGCTGGAAGTATACTCTCGGTTCATTATGATGGAAAAGTTTTAAAAATGGCAATTTGTAATCTAAAGACAGAAATCCTGGAGCAGCAACAAACGCCTCTAGCTTCACATTCTGAAGTTAATATAATTATAAACGATATGGTTAACTACTTATCAGCATTTTTGAAAGCGCAATCAAAAGAACACAATATTATCGCCTGTGGGCTTGTGTTAAAAGGAATAGTGAATACTGTTACTTCTACTTTAGAATATTCTGTGGCATTGCCGGAGTGGAATGAGGTACCTATCGGGACAATGTTAGAAAAAAAATTACAAATTCCTGTGTACATTGAAAACGATGCTCGTGCTCAAACTCTGGAGTTACTAAAAAAAGAAAATCATCATTACCAAACGTTCGTTGGTGTCCAAGTGGGTGATGGAATTGGCACAGGGGTCGCTCTTAACAATCAGCTTTATCGCGGGGCATTTGAAGGTGCCGTGAACTTTGCCCATACTACCGTAAGTGACTCAGGTCCCAAGTGTGTTTGTGGGAATTTCGGATGCTGGGAAGCGATGGCCTCGACTCGAGCATTACTAGATAAATACAAAAAAATGGAAAATAAAATAGGAACTAACGTGCAAGATATTATTAACGAATACAATGCTGGAGATGTAGAGGTAAGTAATTTAGTTAATAATTACACTGCCTATTGGATTGGCATTGGGCTGGCGAATATTGCCAGAGTCTTTCAACCAGAAAAAATTGTTATGATAAGCAAACTAAATGCCCTTCAAACTTCATTTCAACAAAAGGTGCTGCAAGTCTTTCAAGAAAAAACAGCCCCCGTTTTTAATCGTTCTCTCATTAGCTTTGAGCAAGGAGAAGAAAATATGCAGCTACGCAGTGCTGCGGAAGTGGTCTGCAGCTATTTCTACTCCGTTGACGCTCATAAAGAGCTATGGAAAGCAGAGACCTTTTTGCCAAGGGAAGTGTGAAATCATGAGAAAAACGGATGTATATAGAATCGGTAGTCTCGCACAATTCGCTGGAATGGATAGAGTGCAGAAAATAGATGGTTGGGAAAAAGGAAATGAAATTATCCATGTACGTAATGGTTCAGGATTGACGTTTGAGGTGCAAATGGATCGCGGCATGGATGTTGGTTTATGTGAAGTGAATGGAGTGCCCGTATCCTGGATTTCTCCTTCTGGGTTTGCTTCTCCTTCTCACTTCAATCCATATGAAAGGGAGTGGGAAAAAACGTTCGGAGGAGGGTTGCTTACGACCTGTGGCTTGCAGTCGGCCGGACGTCCAAGTGATGTAGGTGGTATACATTATGGCCTTCATGGAAACATCAGTCACACGCCAGCGGAGTTGATGGAGAAAAAAGGGTGGTGGGAAGGAGAAGAATACATTCAAATAATTACGGGACGTATGGTGGAAAGCATCCAGTTAGGTGAAACATTTGAATTGCAGCGAAGCTTAAAGACATCTTCCTTAAAAACGGAGATCGAAATTACAGATCGTGTAACAAATTGTTCTTTTCATGATCATTACCATGCTATGATGTATCATTTGAATTTCGGATTTCCGCTATTAAGTGAAACAACAAAAATAGAGCTTCCGCAAGCAGAAATAGAAAATATCAAAGGAGAATTTGATGGTCAGGGATTAAATACGTTTCCTGAGCCACAGGATAATGATGCACCTCTCGTTCAATTGCATCGCATAAAGGATCTGCAAGCTTCCAGGACACATATGTCGAATTATATAGATTCCCTCCAGAAAAAACTTCATACGGATATAACATGGGATGGAATGAGCATGCCAAACCTTACACAATGGACATACCCGCACAAAGGAAAATACGTCATGGCCCTGGAACCAGGAAATATTTCCACCAAAGGGCGGAAAACATTAATTGAAGAAGAAACAATGCCTGTGCTAAAAGCTCAAGAAACGATACAGTATACTATAAAAATTAACTTTAGTTGGGAGGACACCTTGTTATGAAAGTGATTTGTGTCTTAATGGATACACTACGGCGTGATCATTTAGGCTGTTACGGGGCCTCAGAGGTATCTACTCCGTATTTAGATGAATTTGCCGCAGAAAGCTATCAGTTTGAAAATGCTTATCTTGGTTCTTATCCTTGCATGCCCGCCCGGCAGGATTTTTGGACTGGCTACAATAATTTCTTTTGGAGGGGATGGTCACCGTTAGAACATCACCAGTTCGACTTGATTACATTATTAAACCAGTCAAATATTCCAACCATGCTGGTGACAGACCATTACCATTTATGGCAGAACGGCTCGGGTAATTATCATTCCAATTTTAATGGAATGGAATTGATTCGGGGCCAGGAGATGGATAATTGGAAAATGGGTTCAGACATTCCCGTAAGACAGCCGGCAGCAAAAGAAAAATTAAATAAAAACTGGGAGAAATACGCAAAGAACACGGCTTATTTTGAAAAAAAGGAAGACTTTTTTGCCGCTCAGGTTTTTGATAAAAGCATTAAATGGGTGGAAGAAAACCAGTCTCAAGACGATTATTTTCTGATGATTGACTGTTTTGATCCCCATGAACCTTTCGATCCCCCGGCAGAATTTCTCGAAAAATATGCACCGGATTATGATGGGGAAGAAGCGATTTGGCCGCGTTACGGAGCGCCTGATAATTTATCGACGGAAGAATTAAAGCACGTGCACGATTTATATAAAGCTCAAGTATCCTATGTAGATGAATACTTTGGGAAGTTTTATCATAAATTGAAAGCGCTTAATAACATGAAAGACACAATGGTAATAGTCACCAGTGATCATGGATTTCTGTTTGGAGAACACGATTGGTTAGGTAAGCATGCAAGAATTATTTATCAGGATATTGCTCGGGTTCCATTGTTAGTTAAAACACCTAACAATGATAAAGCGGAAAAAGTGACGAATCTCGCCCAAATAGCAGATCTTACGCCAACCATTTTAAATCAATTTCAACTTCCGGTACCTAAAGAAATGCAAGGATATAATCTTCAGCCTATTTTTAATCACGAAAGGGGGGGCGTTCATGATCGGGAAATAATGCTTTTTGGAGTTTTTGGAGGTCCAGCCTATGTAACAGACGGCGAGTACGTATTGGTGAAACATCCTATCAATGGTAACTATCCGCTATATTGGTATACGAAGTCGCATTATCAGAGCTGGGATTTTGGTCAATTTAATTACCCCGAGCAGAGTAGAGAGCGGTTAAATTATTGGGATGGTGACCGGTTCCCTGTTCAGTATGAAAACGCTCAGCCTAACCACGCGGCTCCGATCATGCTCAAAACGGCAGAAGATAAAACCACAGAAGTATTTGTAGACAAAGATGAATTATATCAAATTCAAACCGATCATGCACAAAGAAACAACTTGATCCAAGCGGAACCTTTAGTAGCAGAAGAATTAAAACGAAAGATGATTCAAGAAATGAAGGAGTTGAATGTGCCAGAGGAACAGTTTGAACGATTGGGATTGAATTATAAATAAGGGGATGAGAGAGATGAAAAAAAGTACATTTGGAAAAATTGTAGGTCTTGGCGCAACGAGTGTAATTGTATTGAGTGCATGCGGACAGAGTGGGGGAAGCGAAGACGTAGCCGAAGACTATCCTAATGACGATTTAACCATTACTGTACCTTATGCTGCTGGTGGATTAAACGATATTGTAGCCAGACAAGTAGCGGAGCTTAGTGAAGAGGAATTAGATACCTCTGCTGCAGTGGAAAATTTAACAGGAGGCGGAGGCACTACGGCTACTACTGAATACATGCAGGAAGAAGCCAATTCCACTAATATGCTGTTAGGAAGTAAAAGTATTTTCGTGACTATCCCTCAAGAACAGGACGTGCAATACAGCTATGATGACGTAGAACCAGTGATAGGGATTGATACCGTAGAATTTATTTTGTATACAAATCCTGAAGAAACAGGTATTGAGTCGGTAGAGGATCTAATTGAATATGGTCAGGACAACACGATCAATTATGGTACTGAAGGGCCTGGAAGTGATCCAGACTTAATTCAAGCTGGTCTGTTTGCAATGGCGGATGTTAACGCAGAGGCCGTAGTTTATGGAGGAGGAGGCGAGTCTGTACAAAACGTGGTAAATGGGGAAATCGACGTAGCAGCAGGCCCGCCTGCAGCAGGAAAACAGTACGTAGAGGAAGGTACGCTTGTACCGATTGCGGTAGCAATGGATGAGCCGTTTGAACGGTTTGAGGGGGTAGAAGAAGTTCCGACATTAGAAGAGGAAGGATATGATATTACCTTCCCAGGTTTTAACTTTTTTGCTCTTCCAGCCGATACTGATGAAGCTGTTGTGGATAAAATGAACAATGCTATAGGCGATATGTATGAGACAGATGAATTTCAAGAGACGATAGAAAATACGGAATTAAATCTTGACCCAATGGGTCCCGAGGAAATTGATGAATTAATCGAAGAACAGCAAAGTGTGGCAGAAGATCTGCAGGAACGAATTCAAGAAAACGAATAACAATGGGGAGGCTGTTAAGTATTGACAGCTTCCTTCTACATATCTGCTATGAGGGGGAGAGATAAGATGGTTATAAATAAAGATATAACAAGTGCTGTTTTTTTTATTTTAATATCTGCTGGCCTGTTGCTTTTACTGCCTTTTCAAATTGAAGAGAGCGAAGCTCAAGGATTAAGTGCTCGTACACTTCCTCGTTTTACGTTAATATTGATGCTATTTTTTAGTATCGCTTACTTCGTTAAAAGTTTAGTTGAGCGCCGGCGAAAAGAAGAGAAAGAATCGAAGTTGATGATTTCCTGGGCCAAAGAATTAAAGGTTTTAGGGTTGTTTATCATCATTGGGATCTATATTTGGTCACTACCATACATTGGATATTTAATTGCTTCATCTATCATGAGTATAGGTCTTCTACTTTACTTGAGGGTGCATCAGAAAGCCTATTATGCCGCAGCCATTGCACTGGTGTTTATTATTTATTACGCATTTACGCTGTTGTTAGGTATACAACTACCCTAGAAGAAGACTGTAAAGAGAAAGGGATGAATCAGTATGGTTATGGAAATGGCCCAGGGGGTCCAGTCTCTTTTTTCTTGGGAAGTATTGATATTTTTGAATATTGGTGTACTTCTTGGGATTATTTTTGGAGCTATTCCCGGACTTGGAGTAATGCTTGCCATTGCTATTTTATTACCGGTAACGTTTAGTCTGGATCCGATTCCAGGGATTATTATGCTATTAGGTATTTACTGTGCGGGGACATATGGAGGATCGATATCCGCGATTTTATTAAATGCTCCAGGAACCCCTGCAGCTGCTGCCACTTTAATGGATGGATATCCTCTATTTCAACAAGGGAAAGGTAAAAAAGCATTAATGATGGCCTTAGTTGCTTCAGTTATTTCTGGTTTGATTAGTGCGATAATATTAATTGGGGCTGCACCACAATTGGCAAGGGTGACCATGCTATTTGGAGCCCCGGAATACTTTTCATTAGCTGTCTTTGGTCTATCAATTATTGCCAGCGTAGCTGGGAAAGATATTCTAAAAGGTTTAATTGGAGGTTGCTTAGGACTTTTTATTGCCACAATTGGTCTAGATCCGGCTACAGCTGTGCCGCGTTTTACCTTTGATAACTCACAGTTGATCGGCGGTATCGCTTTAATTCCAGCACTAATTGGACTCTTTGCGTTTTCTGAAGTTCTTAACAAAGTAAATAAAAAAGATGAAGAAGTGATCAATAAAAACATAAATGTCGGAGAAAGTAAATTAACAACTAAAGAAGTGAGAAAAAGTTCAAAAACGATCGTGAAGTCTTCTTTAATAGGTACCATAATTGGTATTATTCCAGGCACTGGAGGCACCTCTGGCGCATTTATTAGCCATAATGAAGCGAAACGAAGTTCGAAAAATCCCGAACGATACGGTGAAGGAGAAATAGATGGAGTAGCCGCAGCTGAAGCAGGTAATAACGGTGTTACAGGTGCCACGTTAATTCCGTTATTGACGCTTGGTATCCCCGGGGATGGAGCTACAGCTGTTTTACTTGGTGCGTTTATGATGAATGGATTGATTCCAGGACCCGCTTTATTTGAAGATCATGGCGTGATTATCTATGCCATTATGTTTGGATTGCTACTGGTTAATGTTTTTATGTTTCTTCAAGCAAGAGTATTCATTAACCAGTTTGCCAAAGTGTCAAAGCTGAATGATAGCTTTTTAGCACCAGTTTTAGTACTAACATGCACAGCAGGAGTTTTTGCAGAATCAAGCAGCATTTTTCAAGTGAACATTGCTTTAGGATTTGGCCTATTAGCTTATTTGTTATTAAAATTTGGGTTCTCACCTGTGCCCGTGCTTTTGGGTATTGTTTTAGGCCCGATTTTAGAAAGTAATTTACTGCGTGCTATGACCATTTCAGGTGGAGACCCAATGATATTTGTAACGCGTCCTATTAGTCTATTTTTCTTATTATTGACTGTAGTTGCCATTATTATAGTCAGTCGTACAAATCAAAAAAATAAAATGGCCTAAAGGGTGGGGGTTGAAGTGATAAAAATATGTACGACCAATATTGATCTACATTATGTTGATACGGATTTATCAGAAATAGCAAAATACTGGAATGTGCACGAAAAAGACATTCAAGAACAGCATTGTTTAGGGCTTTGTTTTTTATGTCAGCATCAGCCGCTAGTATGGAAAAACAATGCAATTTGCACTAAAGATTAATTTTATTTCTATTATATTACAAAAATAAACAATTTTAATAAACTTTTCGATGCCTTCCCCAATCATATGAGGCTTCATCAATCCTAACTTTCGCATATCAATTGGTACTGCCCTTAAATACCAAGCTAAAGGAAAATTCATTAATAGTTTCTATTTCATAAAGCAGAAAATGATAAAAAATTTTAAAATATTTTCAATTCCGTGGAGATAAGAGGTGAGGGAATGAAGTACGCCAAACTAAAAACCTGGCTGAACATTCCGGAACAGTATGGAATTAAGGAGGGGAAAAACGATCTCTTGGCCGGTATTATCTTATGGGTGATGATTGTCCCGCAGGGGATGGCCTATGCGGTGCTTGCCGGACTTCCCCCGGTTATGGGGCTATATGCTTCTCTACTGCCGCTGGTGATCTACGCACTCGTCGGCCGGTCCACCTCTTTTGCCATCGGTCCGGTAGCCCTCGCCTCGATGCTAGTGTTTTCTGGGGTTTCTGTGATGGCGGAGCCGATGAGCAGCACGTATGTCTCGCTTGTTTTGACGCTGACGTTCATGGTGGGCGTCCTTCAGGTACTGCTCGGGTTGGTGAACGCGGCCGTGTTCATTAAATTTATTTCCCCAAATGTGATTAGTGGCTTCACTGCCGCGGTGGCGGTCACGATTGCCTTAAGCCAGCTCGGTGCCCTGCTCGGGATAGAGGGGGGCAACGCCTCCCGCCTCATGCCGTTGATCCGTGACACTGTTGGACAGTTGAGCGCGATCCATGGGCCCACGCTAGTGATGGGAGCAGCTAGCCTGGCAGTGCTCATGGTATCCCGATATTTCCAGGTCCGTGCACCGATTTCCTTATTCGTCGTTGTACTAAGCATTAGCCTGGTAGCGGGTTTCCGTCTGGATGAGGCCGGGATCCGGGTGGTGGGTAACGTGCCGCAGGGAATGCCGGGGCTTGCCCTGCCGTCGCTGGCTTTAGATAATCTGCAGGTACTGCTTCCAACGGCCTTGACGATCGCCCTGATGGCGATGATCGAAACCCTCGCCATCACCCGAGCCTTTGGATCGGGCGACGGCCGTCCGCTCCGCCTGAACCGGGAGCTGAAGGCGATTGGGTTAGCTAACATCGCTGGGGCGTTTGTCTCTTCGTATACGGTGACCGGCAGCTTTTCCCGAAGTGCGGTCAGTGCGCGGACTGGAGCTGTCTCGCAGCTCGCGATGCTCGTGACTGCCGGAGGGGTGCTGGTCACGCTCCTCTGGTTCACGTCGGTGTTTTATTTTCTTCCTTATGCCGTGCTAGCCGCGATTATTGTGGTGTCTGTCACCGGCCTGATCAACACTCGTCCGTTCCGGGAGGCGTGGAAGATTAAACCGGAGGATGGGGGCGCATGGGTGGTCACCTTTGCTGCGACTCTGCTGCTTGGGATTCAGTGGGGGTTGCTAGCCGGGGTGACGTTTTCGCTGTTGCTTCTTCTACGGCATGTGGCGAAGCCCCATATTGTGGAAATCGGTTGGGAAGATACCACGCAGAGTTACCGGGATCTCCAACGATATCCTAGAGCCCGGAAAGAACCTGGACTAATCCTGGTCCGGATCGACACCCGTGTTCACTTTTCGAACATTGAGGTCCTGACGGCGATGGTGGATCAACGAATCCGAGAGCGCGAACCGGGCCCTGATGGTAAGCTAAAGGTGGTGCTGGAGATGTCGGGAGTGAATGATATGGATACGGCTGGCATGGAAGGGATGGAGCGGTTGCTGGAGACGTATGAAGAGCAGGATCATATCCAAGTGTGGCTCGTTGGAGTCAAAGGCCCGGTTCGGGACCTCTTAGCTCGGGCCGGATGGCGGCAGACACACGCAGCGGCGATCTCCTACGCCACGCTCGAGCAGTTGTTGACCGAGGAACGGTCAGAGGGTGGCCCAAAGAGATCCTCCACTGAACAGAAGCCTTGGGACTACATGATTTAAAAAATAAGCAGAAGCGCCTCTGCGTCTGCTTATTTTTAGTTGCTGCTAATAATCGCGATTATGTGAAGAAATTCAAGGGGGATATTCGTTTCTTCCTACCATGAATTAGATATTGGTAAGATGGAGAGAATAAACAGAACAGGGATAAGAGGATCAGGAAGGAGAACAGTTATGAATCATCAGCTCGACATTCGCGGTACCCTCACGGAATACCAATACGAACAGATCATGATGGAGATCCAAAAAAACAGGTTCTTTAGCGCGTTTGTGGGATTCTTCTTCGTAGCCATGAGTGGTTGGACACTTGGAACGAACGGGGTGGATCTTGGGCTGGTGCTGCTGATGGCATTGTTTACGGCTGTGGCCGGCGTAGGTATCACCTATCAATACGCCAGAGCCCGGGCGCGCTCCGAATACCGCGCATCTGCGTATTTACAAGAGCCCCAGAGATGGATTATTCATGAGGCAGGGATCGAACAACAGCTGGCACAGGACCACTTCGTCTGGTGCTGGAAGGAACTGTATGGCTTCCGGGAAGAGCGCACGCATTTTCGGTTGTATACCTCGAAGCGGCATTATGTGCTGGTCCCCAAGCACTTCCTGTTCTCCAGTGATCTGCGCGTATTTCGGCAGCGGCTCCATGCCGCAACGGAAGAATCGTCCTAAGTCATGGATCCGCACGACAGCCATGACATGAGCTTTGGTCCACGTCTACTGGTCATCGTCCTTCCATGATTAACGACAACCGGCCTGTCGGCAGGCTGGCTTGATGAATCAGAAGCAAAGATACACCAACTACCGGGAAAAGAATAGCTAGCGCCAAGCAAAAGTTCTTAAAGAAAATGAGGAATTTTTTAACAAAAGATGATGCCCTTTTGACAGAAATGAGCAAATATTAATAGAAATTGATATCTCATTAATAGAGAAGAAAACCTCCCATGTAGTATGGTAGAAAAAATCCTTGATAGAGAAGGTAAGGGGGCCCTCCTCATGATAACGAAAGCACATCCCCGGTTTCACTTGTTCTATGAGCAGGAACTTGAAAAATTGGAACGGGCGGAGAATGACGAATTGGTGGAGCTGTTTATGGCTCAGAATCGGTTTTTTGATCGTATCTTTCGAAGCCAGAAACGCGAAGCGAAACAGGAACTGGGCACGATCTATCGAATTATTTCGTTGGAACCGGATGCCTATAAACGCCTCCAGATTCTAAAGAAGTATTATTTCTTTTTGGTTGGAGGATTCACGGACCGGCATGCCCAAGCTTTTTCCTATGACCGGCATACGCTGGCGGCATCGGTCGCTTTAATCAATGTGCTGGACGAATGGGAGCGGGACGAGGATTTTTATGAAGGCATGGATGTATTGGTGAACGTGATGCTCGAGCTGGTGTGGAATCAGGACATTCCTTCCTACCACCACCCTCTTATTTCCAAATTTATTTCCCTGGTGGAACAGCACCTGTCAAAAAAACTGCCCATGGCTTATCTCACCGATCAACTGCAGGTGTCCCGGAGTCATTTGTCCCGACTGGTCAATGAAGAACTGGGCATGTCGATTCCCAATTACGTGAATTACAAACGGGTCCAGCACGCCGCGTTGCTGCTGCAAACCACCAACGATTCGGCTAAAACCATTGCGCGGCAGCTCCAATTCTCGAGTCCCAGCTATTTTGGGATGTGCTTTAAGAACATTTACGGATACACGCCGCGACAGTACCGGGCGATGGCGAGCCGGCGCTAATTACCAACATCCATGAAAAGAAGGAGATGCCATGGTTATTTCCCTGCACAAGTATAAAATTCAACGAGCGATTCGCTACCTCTCTGCTCAACTGCATCAGGATGTCCTGCAAGCATTGATGTACCAAGACCGAGTGTATCTGACAACACTGCCGGAGCAGAGACCTCTGGTAGAACCTCATCTCCAGATCCTTCAAGATGAAGGTGCTGCTTATTTCTGGGAAGTGACAGACCACTCCGGGAGGAATGTGGAGGAGGAAACCCTGTATGTCGGAGCGGGGTCCGACGAGTTTCACCGGGAACTGGCTCCGGCCCTTCAGACCGAAGATCACCGACCAAGGAAGCGAATGAAAGGAGGCCGGACGAATGCGGACGCAAAGCGTTAAACAGGCGGTGATCTTCTGCCTGGTTTCGGATGAGGATGAATCACCTCTGTCGACACTCAAGAGACAAGTCATGGAAATGCTGCCGTTTCCCGTCCATGCGAAAGAAATCAGCGCTTCGGTCTGGCAATTGAGTCAAAGCAATACCGTGAAACAAGAAATGTCTTCGTCCGGTTCCTTGGTCATCAAGCTCCACCAGGGGCGTCCCCCGGAGCCCCCTTGACCCATCGGTGAGCGCCAACCACGTGGGGGCACCTTTGAGCGGCCCATCGGGCAAACCGTTAGTCCGCGGGTAGTATCAGGGTTGGCCTTTCTGGGTTGGGAGAAAGGACGCCAGACCATCAAGGTACGAAACAGCAAACATGGCCCAAAGGAGTACATAAGACATGAAAAAGGGATTACTGATGCTCGCGACCACGCCAATCTGACTGGCAGGCGCTTGCAGCGAAGAACCACCATCGGATCCGCCGGATCTTTCTACTAGTCCGGTGATAGCGGACACCACTGACGAAGAAGTCACGGCACTTGCCAGGAACAATAGCTTCCACATGGAGGACTTGGGCAAAGTGGAAGTACTAAAGACCGGCACGGGACAGCAGGAAACCGTGGGCCCTCTCCATATGAATATTGGCCGGGTGAGTGTGATCAAGGTCACCCCGGATGAAGATATACGGAAAGAATATCTGGATGCCTCGCGTCCATCGATGACAGCGGTGGTGGATATGATCAGCATGAATAAAGGAGAAGCAGCTGTGTCGGTTACCCCGGAAGAGATGACGATCACGGAGGCCGACGAACAGATCTCACCAGATGAGAGGTGGAGCACGTGGCCCGGCGGGGACATTTTGGTAGGGGAAACGATGGGTGGAGCGATCTGGTACCCGGTCGAAGAAGTTCCGACCAAACTCACCTACACGGTCCGCCTGGGGATAGGTGCTGAGCGTGAGGAAGCCTTGCCGAAAGAACAGTCCTACGTTTTTGATCTTCAGGAAGCAGAACCAGGAGATGTTACCCCGGAAACCCTGGGAGGGGCGTGGCGGCAAGCGAACCTCCAACGATCGGAATAATAGGAGGGCGGTCTTTGGTTATCATCAAGAGAAAGTATGGCCGTCTAACCGATGAGGATAGGCAAGAACAAGTCTCCGGAAATTTGAGCACGTATCATCGAGATAGGTTCAATAAGTATCATTCAAACGGAGGGGTTATCCTTCCTCATGGAGTGAACGTGATCAATTATACGAAACCGATAAAGCTTTCATGACCATGAGATATAATGAAATCAAAAGGGAATCCCCGAAGTAAGGGGACGTTTGGATTGAAACGACGGTAACGTTGCGATTAGAGGATATGTCTTTTTTTCTAGTGATATTTAATAAGGGAACGGCTATTTCTCGGACGCCATATTGCTATCAAGAAAGGAGAACCCAATGGACAAGCTTTCCCTGATTTCTCAAATCAGTTTATTTGACGAATTAACAAAGGAAGAACTGCGCACGATTGATCAAATGAGTGAAATGCGTCCGATTCAAAAGGGGGCCATTATTTTGTCGCCGGAACGACCGATCCCGGCGCTTTTTTTATTGAAACAGGGCCAGGTTCGTCTGTATCGAATGAATCATGAAGGCAAACAATTTACGGTTGATATTTTAACCAGCGGTAATATCTTTGGGGAAACAAGCTCGATCGCTTTAACAGACGAAAATGTGTATGCCGAAGCCATGATAGATACGTATGTGTGCATCATTAATGTGGAAGAGTTTGAATCGTTCATGGAGCGGCATCCGAAGATCGCTTTGAAGCTGATCAATATTTTATCCAATCGGCTGAAGGAAACGTATTCCATGAGTGAAAAGATCGCGTTATCCGATGTCCGGTACCGGATTTTATTTCTCCTGTTAAAGTTGAGTGAAAAAGAAGGCAAGCGGTACCATGAATGGCAGTCTATTGAGATGAAATTAACGCATGCCGATATTGCGAACATGATTGGCTCGACAAGGGAAACCACAAGCGCGGTCTTAAGCACCTTAAAAAAAGAAGAAGTGATCAAACAGGAAGGCGTTATCTCGGTGAATGCCGACAAAGCATACAAGATTTTAAACGAAATATAAAAAAACAGAGAGGGGGATTGAGATATCTCTCCTCTCTGTTTTTTTATATTTATGATGTTTCGAATGGGCGCTGCTGGACGCCCCTATGCGAAACACTTCCCTTGGTTACTGCTCGTAGAGATAAACACTTACAATAAAAGCGAAAATAGGAAAGAGATAGAAAGGTCAGGTTTAGCTGAAACCAGCCAATGCAGAGGAAAGGTGGAGCTGTTTCTGATGGCAGAGAAGTACTGGGACCTTCACTTCTCCGATGAAGGCAAGTAATTCATCCACGGCCTGATCGTCGGTCAAAAGATTTTTTTCCTCGAAAACAATACGGTGATTTTCCAGTTCTTCTCTCCAATGCTGGCAATCCAGGCAGCCGTCAATGGTATAAAGCGTCATCATTACTTTCTCCTTTCCTCTCACAATATAGGCCGGTAATTCAGATATCCGTAAGGGGCTTTACATGAGGATAACACCACCTATTCACGGAGAAGGAGCGGTGTTTTTTCCTGAAAAATCAGCTTCTAATCAATGGCCTGAGTGTGGTGTAATGGTCATCCGTAGGCAGTTGCAGTTCTTCAATCGGTTGGTCACTGCGGTTGATCCAAGCAGTGGTGAAGCCGAACGCTTTGGCACCACTGATGTCCCAGCCATTGCTGGATAGAAACGTTACTTGATCCCGGGGAACGCGCACGGTGTCTAATATGAACTGATACGCCGCCGGCGAGGGCTTGAATTGCTTAATGTCGTCCACACTGAGGACGTGATCGAGATAGTCGTTTAAGCCCGCCTGTTCCAGCAGGGGCTCCAGCATGTCCCTCGACCCATTGCTGAAGACGATCAGCGTGGCTGATTGTTCTTTTAACGTTTGCAGCACGTGGAGGCTTTCCTCATAAAGGGACAGATGCCTGTAAGCTTTCATGAATATTTCCTAGGTCTCTGCCGACCAGTCAAGGTCATGGGCGGCTAACGAGAAGCGCAGGGCATCCCGTGTGACAGAGGAAAAAGGGACGTATGTCCCCATTACCTGACGAAGGAAGGAGTACTGGATTTGTTTTTGTCTCCAGAGCTGGCCGATGCTTTCTCCCTGTCCGGGGAAATGCTCCTCACAGGTGGCATCGATCGATTGAATATTAAACAGGGTGCCATAGACATCAAAAGCAAAAATGGTGTTCGCAGTCATCATAAAGAACCTTTCGTTGGACCTGTTAGGGAACCGATCATGGTGATGACTAAAGAGGCTGCTCGTTACAGACCAAAGGAGGTCATGCCGCCATCAATATAGATGTTTTGGCCGTTCACATAGCTCGATCCGGGAGCCGCGAAGTACAACACGGACGTTTTTAGTTCATCAAGTCGACCGGTCCGTTGGATCGGGGTGCGCTGCTCGACAGAATGGCGGAAATCGTCATCTTCCAGAGATTCAGCATTAAAATCCGTTTTAAAGAACCACGGGCTGATGGCGTTCACCGTAATGCCGTACGGGGCAAGTTCACCGGATAATTGTTTGGTCAAGTGAATCAGCCCCGCTTTGCTTGGTCCATAGACCGAACTGAAGAACAAACTCACGCCGCCGGCCACGGAAGCCGTATTCACAATGCGGCCGTAATGGGCTTTTTTCATGTGAGGCACGACGGCCTGCGTCATGAGAAACGCTGATTTCAGGTTCGTGTTGAACACGTGGTCCCAGTCTTCTTCGCTGATTTCTTCCACCTTGCCGTAAGCGGCGGTCCCGGCATTGTTCACAAGGATATCAATTCGTCCATATTGTTCTATGATGCGTAAGACGGTATTCGCAACTTGTTCCTTATCCGTGACGTCGCAGACGAGAGGTGTCACTTCTGCGTTGGTCTCGCTCCTGATGTCGTCAGCCGCTTCGTCAATCTTGCTTTGGGTGCGGCCGAGAATGATCACGTGGGCTTCCGCGCCCGCGAGCGTTTCGGCCATGGTTTTTCCGATACCGCTGCCACCACCAGTAACAACGGCTACTTGCTGGGAAAGAGAAAATAAGTTTGTGGACATGTTATCCATCCTTTCATATTAAGTATTCGTCAAGAATATCTATTTCCATAGGAAGGAGGAGAAAACAGGGACGCCTTATACAGGTGCCCTGTCTCTCTCCCTTCCATTCATGGGTTTTTGTGGTTTAGCTTCATTTGCCTGCATAGGGACATCTGCCGCGATGCTCGTCCTCTTTTTTAGAAATCATTCTTTTTCGCTCAATGGCATGTGCAGCTCATGGTTTTTGATTTCCGCCTGGGGAAGCAGGATATTAGCAAAATCAAAGGAGGCCAAAGGTATGCCGCTGGCGACTTTATGAGGAAGGTCAGGGTTAGCCAATGCGCTCGTGCCCAAAGCAATGATGTCGGCGTCACCGTCAGCAACGAACGTATGGGCCTGGTCTACGTCCCCCAGGCCGCCGTTTACAATGACCGGCAGAGCACTAAAGGTTTTGGCGGCCTGCGCAAGCGTCCGGGTGCCCTCACCGAAGGCGGATTGCGTGGCATCGCTGTCGGTGACATGAATATAATCCAATGAGGTAGAGCCGAGTTGTTCGAAGATGATCTGCGCATCGTTTTCGCCTCCGGACCACCGATAAGACGAATCCGAAACCTTAATTTGGGAGATACGGATCCCAACCATAAAATCCTCCCCAACGGCTTGTCGCACCGCCTGGATAATATTGAGAGGAAAACGCAGACGATTCTCGAGCGAGCCGCCGAAGGCGTCCTGGCGGTGGTTCATGTACTCGGTTAAAAATTCATCGAGCAAATAGCCATTGGCACCGTGAATCTCGACGCCGTCAAACCCAGCCTGTTTGGCGCGTAAAGCACTGGCCACAAAGGCGTCCTGCACCTGGGTCATGTCTTTGTCCGTTAACGCGCGGGAGGGGGGGAACGGTCCTTTTCCTCCATAAAACTCCAATTGTTCGCCTTTCGGGGCAATCCCGGACGGGGAAATAAGTTCATCGGTATACATGTTCCCCTGGCTTTGCCCACCGGCGTGCATCAGTTGGGCAATAAAGACAGAGCCATGGGCCTGAACCGCCTGAACGATCGGTTTCCAGGCTTGAACGTGCTGCTCCGTGGCGAGGCCGGGCTGATGGTAATACCCCTGGCTATAATGTTCGTCCGTATAGATTCCTTCAGTGACAATGCCGCTGAACCCTCCACGGGCAAAGCGTTCATAATAGCGCTGCATCGTTTCCGTCGCCTGGCCGTCCGATTGCGCACTGATACGTGTCATAGGAGCAACCATGAACCGATTCTCTAATGTTCTATTTTTCAGTGATGTCTGGGTAAACAATGATGATGTCAACGTAGGACCTCCTATAGATTGGTGAAAAAGCGAATAGTGAAAAAGCTGAAGGGACTGCCATTAAAGCAGTTGTTTCTTTTATCATCTAGAAAGAAACGAGCGAAAGCTTGCTTCAGTTGGAAGATGCTCGAAGGAATCTAATACCCCCCATGCGTTTGTCGATGGACGAAACACACGGGGGTATCTGTCGTTTGTCAGGCATTGATTTAGGTGTGTTTTTGAATATGGTTCATCAATTGGTCTTTGGGTTGAAAGCCGACAATCTGTTCGACGACCTCGCCGTTTTTAAACAGAAGCATGGTTGGGATACTCATGACCCCGTATTCCCCGGCCGTTGCCTGGTTTTCGTCGACGTTGAGTTTGGCGATGGTGACTTGATCCCCGATTTCTTCATTGATCTCCTCCAACACGGGAGCAATCATTTTGCAGGGGCCGCACCAGGGAGCCCAAAAATCGGTTAATACGACGCCCTCGGACGTTTCCTGGTGAAAGTTATCATCGGTCACATGAATAATGGCCATGTCATATCTCTCCTTTGTCAAAAGTGAAGCATAGGAGCCCGGGGGAACGGGTCTCTCTATGTCCTTGTCGTCGTTCATTCTGGTTCGGTTGATTTATGCTTTGGTCCAGGTGGCCTGCATGTCGACATTGGCTGCGACCATGGTGGTGAAGACGGGGCAGCGGGCGTCAACTTTTTCCTGAAGCTCCTGGATGCGTTCCTCCGATTCACTGGTATGCACTTTGGCATTGACCGTAATGGTCTGGAAGTACGGGCGGGCATCCCCTTTACCCATCATGCCATTGGGATCGAGTTCGCCTTGGACATCAAATTCGATGCCCTGCAGGTCAAAATCGATTTCTTTAGCCACAAAGTTGGCAATCGCGTTTTCACATCCGGCTAATGAAGCGAGCAGGGTCCGGAGGGGGTTAGCGCCTTCGTCGGTGCCTCCCATGTTCGCGGGTTCATCAATCACAATTTTGTGGTCTCCGGATGTGCTTTCAGTGTTCATGCCTTTGGATACGGCGCTAATGTGTTCGATCATAATAGAATTCCTCCTTTATGGTATATGTTCTGGTCATTGATGATGCTGTTCGTGCTATTACCGTGGCCCAACGTCTTGAAACGGGGGGTGTAAGATAGATTACATTTTCTCCTGCATTAGTTAAAGTATTGGGATAAGAAATCATTTGTCTGTTCTGCCGTTTTGCTACCTTGGATCATGAATCGGTCTAGTCTTTCCGTTAAGCCCCATGGTTAGAGGTTGAAAAGGAGGCGCGACACGGAGCGGAATCCTTCATCTTCATTATCTTGTTCGTTTTCCTTGTTCATGACTACTGTTTTATTATAGAAAAGGAAGAAGGGAACGGCTGTAAGATGTATTACTTCTCTTGCCGGGTTCCGGCAGAAGAAAGGGAGAGCTATTCATATGGTAACCAAGGATAAAACCGAAACCGAAAACATAAAAAAGCAAATGCCCGCAGGCACTTGCTTCATGGACCAATGCTATTTTTCATCGTTGGTTTGCTGGGCCAGACGAACGAGTAATCGCGCAAACGTGTCTTTTTCCTCGTCGTTTTCAGTTTCCTTCCATAGCTCATGCAATACTTTTTCTTCCCTATTCCGGGGCTCTTCGTGTTTATTTAAATAATCCGAGACGCGCTTTGCGCCCTGGGCGAGGCTTTTTTCGCTAAGATTTAATTTTTCGCCCTTTCGAACCTGATCCCCTAAATAATCCTTAAACGTAGCGAAATGCTCTAAAATCTCGTCCTTGTCTTCCTGGTCCATCGCCTGAATTTCCTGGTCGGCTTTTTTCGGGTCTTCGCTGCTCATCTGGAAGCCTCCTTTAAGATGGGATGTAAAGTCCTTTCCTTTTGCTAACTCGTCGCAAACGTCTTTCTCGTTGTGGTGTCTTCGTGTTTAGGTTCCGTAATGGTCGGATTCAGTTTTTTGTCCGCACGAAGGTTGGTTTTTTAATTTGTACGTTAAGAAATACAATATAGCAGATACTACCACACGCGTGAAGAATCTAGAAGATAACGATATACTTTAAGTATTAGTAAGGCTACAGGTGAAAATATTGCCCGCTGAGATCAAATCAGTTCCCAGGGGGCAATAAATTATTTAAACTCTTGATTCCGTGAAGTGCCTGCCACAGTTTTAGCTGAGGGATGGCTTTGACGATATGGTGGGAAGAAGGAGGCCCCCCACACCACGTCCATATAAACATAGTTCTCTGTGCGTAGAAAATAGACCTTGGGATCTGGAGGGAATAAAAGGCGTTATACGGGAAAGTGATTGGAGAACGCACGTCCAAATGGTCGAAAAAACGTTAGGCGCTATCGCCGGAATGTTCGATTTCTAGATGCCGGTTCAGTTGGTCGGACAACTCCTGCACCTGTTCAGCATCCGGCATGTAGTAATACGTGTCGTCCTTTTCGCCGTCTTCCCCCTCGATTTCATGCTGCTTCACCTCGTCCAAGGCAGGCTGGGAGTTCGATTGAACCGTCCAAACATCTTTTAGTTGGAAATTGGTGCGCACGTGGTCTTCAACGACGGTAAGAATGCTTTTAATTTTCGGGACAGAAGAAATGTCCGTGCCTTTATCCATCATCCCAAGAAGAAGGTCGCGCTGCCGTTCCTGGCGTCCCAGGTCTCCGCGGGGGTCGTCTTTGCGCATGCGTGCATACTTCAGGGCTTCGTCGCCGTTTAATTCCTGCCTGCCTTCGGCGAAATGGGTGCCCTTATACGTGAAGCCAAACGAGTTATCGACCTGGACACCGTCCATGGTGTTCACCATGTCTTCAAAGCCGGCCATGTCCGCCTGGAAAAAGTAGTCGACAGGCACGTCCAACAACTGCTCGACGGTGCGGATCGTTTCATCCTTCCCGCCAAACGCATAGGCGTGGTTGATTTTATCCTTTTCCCCCTCCCCGGCAATGGTCGTGTAGGTGTCCCGGGGGATGCTCACCATCTGGGTGAAGTTCGTGTCCGGATTGACCGTTAACAGCACAAGCGCATCCGTGCGCTGGTTGGGGTCATCCGGACCCCCGGATTCGTCCACGCCCATCAATAAGACGGAAAACGGATCTCCCTCGTCCAAATTAATCGTGTCGAGCCGGTTTTCAGATTCCGCCCGGTCTACGTCTTCCTGGATGGCCGTAAAAGTGGTGGCAACCAGGTTCCAGCCGTAGCTGCCGGCGACAACCAGCATGACACCAAGGCTGGTACCGATGATTAATGCGATTTTTTTCCATTTCATGTCTCGGGCCGCCCCTTTGCATTTAAGATTTCTTTTTGGCATCAGTCGGTTCCGCCTGCAGGTCGTAATGGTTTCCCGTGCGGGAGACTTTTTTCCAGTCTTTGTTGAAAAAATAAGCGATGCTTCCATACATGACAAAATACATCGTGATAAACCGATGCACGAATACGTCAAAGACAATGGTCGCAAGCAGGCGGAGGCGGTCGCCTTTGCTAAACGTAAACCCGTAATGATTAACCTGGCGGAGGGCCAGCATATTATAGATGAAATTAAACACGAATATGTAGCTCATATAGACGACGATAAAGCCTACAAAGACAAATGCCATGTTCAGGAAGGCGTTGGCGACAAAGAAGCCGGCGGTCACGTAAGCAGCTAAAATGCCAACGATTAGAGATTCGATGATATAGAAAAAGGAAACCGCCTTTGTAACGAGCGTCCGGGCAAAAAACGAACGAAAGTGCACGAGGCAGTCCATGTAGGACTTCTGCCACCGGATCCGCTGTTTAAACAGGTCCTTCCATGTTTCGGGGAGCTCGGTATAGCTGATCGCTTCGGTCAGCAGTAACACCTTTTTGTTTTTCTGCCGTCCAATATAGCGGTGGATTTTCAGGGTAATATCGATATCCTCTCCGACGGAGGATCGGTAACCGCCAACATCAAGCAGGGCATCCTTGCGAAAAATACCAAAAGCGCCTGAAATGATTGCGAGCGCCTGAAAACGGGCCAGCGACAGCTTGGTGACGTAGAATGCCTTCAGAAAATCGAGCATTTGGACACGGAGCAGCATGCTGGTGCCCGCGAGGGTGAGCTTCCGTAATGGCGAGGCGGTTTTGGTCTGCAGAACATGCACCATGCCGCCCGCTGCCACCACATCCGAATCGGAAAATTTGTTGTTGATGACGGGCAGTGCCTCCGGGGTGAGAACCGTATCAGCATCCAGCGTCACCACCACCTCTTCGGCGGCGTATTCAATACCGGCGTTCAGGGCGTCCGCTTTCCCTCCGTTCCTTTTTTGAATGACGTAGATGTTCGGATGCAGCGACGAGCGGTAGACCCCTTCCACGGGCTGATGGGGGAGAGAGCCAAGGGCTTGTTTCTCCCAAAGGTGCAGGTCCAGCTCCTCGTTCAACAGCATAAAAGTATCGTCCCGCGAGCCGTCATCGATGTAGAGAACTTCGGCTTGTTCTGCATCCAACGCCTTCATGCTCTGCATAGAGGTACGGATAATGCCGGCCTCATTGTAGGATGGAATAATAATGCTGATGCCTGTCCGGCCGCCGGTGACCACCGGCTGTCGTTCGTCCGTTTCCCGGAACCAGGGGAGGCAGTGGAACAGGTGGAGCACAGGGAAAAATAAACATAAGCAAAAAAAGATGATAAAAAATAATTGCAACTGAATGAACCTCCTTCATTTCTTATTATACGGGGATGGAATGAAGAATAGGGAAGCGGAAATATCATCAAGGCAAAGCTGCTTCTTGTGAAACAAAGAAAAAAGGGACTTTGCCGAAACAAAAAATAGCTAGCTAAATCCCTGTGGCAAAGGGGTTTTGAGAGGTGATTATCACCATCCGCAAAACTCAGAAAGGAAAAAAGTAGGAGGGGATCCCGTTGGAAAAATTAAGCCTATAATGTAGAAACCTATCAGTCGAACGAAAAGCAAAAGACCAATAATAGCCTCCACATTTACGGAACGAAGAAAGGGAACGGGTAGGAAGCGCACGTTTGGCCCTCTTTCATGCATTCCAACTGTCATTAAATATGAGGTTTCAAGTAATGGATAATTTCCGGCGAAGAATGAAGCCCTTCCAGGCGTTCGAGGATATGTCCCTTTCGTATAATCAGTAGAGTAGGCAAGACTGTCACTTCAAAATTTTCGGTAAGATGAGGTGATTCCTGCGCGTGGACCGTAAGAATGGCAACCTGTTCTTGCATTTTATATTGCACTCTGTCGAGAATGTAAGGCAATCGCCGGCACGGCGTACACCACTGAGTCCAAAAGGCAGCTAATATGACCGTAGTTTCAGGGTTCTTGTTCTCATATTGGTGAAACTTCTCGTTTATCATGTGAAGCCCCCGAATAAGAATGTTATGTGAATACTATCATAGAGGAAATATAGTACAAATAAAGATAAAAATGGAAATAGAAAATATTTAAGAGTCTTTATTGATATAAATAATGATAAATTAATAGAAAGTTTGTCATTCTATGTGGGAGTAATCGGTTAAGCATTATAAAAAGAAAGATGAAGCAAAGAAAGGGAGGAGCAAATGGTCGTATCGTTGAAAAGCTATAAAATTCAAAAAGCCGTGCGCATTTTTTCGAAAGAACTGCATCAGGACCTGGGGTGGGCGTTAATGCATCAGGAGAAGGCGTTCGTGTCCATGGATCATCACGAACGCCGCCGAATAGAACCGTATCTTCAACTCCTTCAAGAAGCAGGCGGCGCTTATTTTTGGGAAGTGACCGATCAATTAGGGCTCAGCAAGGAAGAAGAAGTTCTCTATGTAGGCACCGCTACGGAGGGGTTTAACAATCACATCGATAAAATATTACTGTGCAAGCATGCATTGGTAGGGCCTGGGGGGAGTACATGCACACGCAACGTTTGAAACAAGAAGTGATAAGCTGTTTGGGGTCTAGCAAGCATGAATGGGAAATGTCGGCATTAGGGCGTGAAGTGTCTAAGAAAATGTCTTTTCCCGTTCATGCTAAAGAAATCAGTGATGCCGTGGAGCAATTAGAACGAGCAGGCACGGTTCAAAAAATGAAATCGTCATCCGGTTCCCTGGCCGTGAGAGTATTAAGGGAGCACGAATAGTATGTACATTCCAAAAGTAGCTTTTTGTTCGAAAAACACCCTTCAATGTTTGGGTAAAAATCGATGGAAATGATGAAATGATCTATATTGGTTGCAAAAGTATGACATCGATATAAAGAAAGGGGGCGTGGACAAGCTTTCGATGATTGCTCAAATTAGTTTATTCGAAGAATTGACCAAGGAAGAACTACAGGCCATTGATCACCTGAGTGACATACATCGGGTCAATAAAGGGACGGTCATTGTTTCCCCGGAAGGCTCATTCCAACTCTGTTTTTATTAAAACAGGGGCAGGTGCGGGTGTATCGGTTGAATCATCAGGGGAGGCAGTTTACGGTGGATATTTTAACGAGTGGAAATATTTTTAGAGAAACAGATTCCATGGCGCTAATAGACAAAATTTCTACGTTGAAGCCATGGTGGATAATTGTGTCTGCATCATTAGCGTGGAAGTGTTTTTATCGTTCATGTAGAGACATCCCAATAGTATCCACTAGAGAAACCACGAGTGCGGTTTTCAGTGCCCTAAAAAAGAAGAATTCATTAAACAGGGAGACGTGATTTCGATCCATGTTGATAAAGTATACCGTCTTTTAGAAGAGGGATAAAACAGAGGAGAACAGACCAAAAACAGGTCTGTCCCCCTTTTTTGATGTTTGTAACGACCGTTATTTCTTGTCTTTCAATTTGTTGAGGAGCGACCGGGCCCTTTCTTTTTTGAATTCGGTTTCTTCCGTTTTTAAGAGGACCGATTGCATGGATCCGTCATTGTTCCATGCAATTTCCACGACATCGCCTTCAGTCAGGCCATTGGGCATTTGGTCTCTTTCCATTTCCCTTTGTACCGATTCATTACCAGCCAAAAGGAGAATCGCAAGAGTTCCTTCAAATCGATCGACGGTGTATTTTTCCACATAATCCCTCCTAACCAAGTGTAATGTCTGGGCGCATTTCTTCGATGGTGGCAGATCCAATATAAGGGACATTATCAAGCTCTTCTATAGATTCAAACGGTCCGTGGGCTTCTCTATAGTCCAAGATGTTTTGAGCAAGTGTTGGTCCCACTCCTGTGACTTCCTGTAACTCTTCAAAGCCGGCGGTATTTACGTTAATCAATTCTTTCTCTGGATCAGCGTCTTTCTCGTTTCCATCCCACGGTTGAGCGTGAATATCGTAATGGTTTCCTTCAGTCGTCATCGTTATATGTCCACTATCAGCGGTACTGAACAAATCCGTGTCATGAGCACGCAAACGTTCCATAACATCCGGGTCCGGATGTCCGTAATTATTATCGCCATAGGAAAGCACCGCTGCTTCCGGATCAACGGCATCCACGAAGGACGAACCTGTGGAGGTATCAGCCCCGTGATGTCCGGCCTTCAGAATCTCCGCTTCCACGTCGTATTGTTCTAGTATGTCCTCTTCATTCTCCTCGGTGGCATCTCCCATGAACATCACATCTATATCTTTATACGAAAGGCGCAATACGATAGAGGATTCATTTAAATCACTACTTTCATTATACCCGTTTAAAATTTGAACGTGCGCCAGCGGGGCCACATCTACGTCGTCTCCCTCCTGAGCTTCCACAAAGTTAATGTTTTGCTCGTCAATAACCTCTAAATAATCCAGGTAGGTATCCGTGGTGTGCTCTTTCCCGCTATCGAGTACGTTTTTCACTTCTACTCCTTCAAATACTCCAATGAGTCCTCCAATATGATCCGCATCTGGATGGGTACCTACGACCCAGTCCAGTTCATCGATTCCTTCTTTTTCCAGGTAAGAAAGAATCGTATCGGTTTCCCATTGGCGACCGCCGTCAATCAACATCGTTTCTCCCGTGGGAGACTCTACGAGTATACTGTCCCCCTGGCCCACGTCCAAAAAATGAATGGTCATTTCCTCGTCTTCAGGCTCTGTGGTATGGGCTGAGAGCACGGAAGAAGAAAGAAAGGCGGTAGGATTGTTTGACAGCAGGGGAGAGGCTGGCAGATAGTCCGTAATGCCATTTTCTGTTTGGGTGGTGACGGCTTCATCAGAGGAAGCTGCACGAATGTCTTCCTTCTTTTTTATTTCTGCAGAAGACTCGTTCGGGATGAATAATAATATAACAAATACGGATAGGAGTAGGTGCCATACTTGTTGCATCCATTATTTCCTCCTTTCATACACATTTTTCTAAATTTTAACACTTTTAAACAAAGAGGAATATCAGGAGCAGAAAACTTTATCAGGTCTAAGATTTAACAAGTATCTCGACGTCTAAAGGTTCGAGATGCTTGTATTTTGAAGAAAGACTATTGATAATTGCGATTACGTTAACAATGATTTTTTCTATACTTTTGAATGCGTTTACGAGCAGAGAATAGAACCGGCAAATAAAGAAAGGCTTTTGCTCGAGGGATTTCTCGTTCTTCTTACCAGAAAAATCAGCCATAAAAAGAAAAAAGACCCGAACCGTGTAACGGTCGGGATTACCAGGGTGTATGCATGCTATAGCATAAGGGGGGTACACGGGGAAATGTGTACATAGCAGTTATTCCTTCCCCTGTGAGCGTTCAAACATGAGTGGGCCAATGGCTTGGAGTGGTCGAAGGATGCCCCCTCTTACGTCAAAATGACTTGGACGTGGCAGTCGACCTGTTTTCGAACGTGTTTGGCGGTATTGCCGAGCATCACCCGGTCGAGCCTGGAAGCTCCTGATGCCCCTAGAACGACCAGGTCGACGTCGTATCTGGCGCTAAGGTTCCCGAGGTCCCGTTTCGGCACACCGGCCTCCATGATGGTTTCGACGTGTGGAACTCCCTGTTCCATGGCCCACGCTTTGTTTCGCTGCAGCTGGGAGGAGGCCTGCGCTTGAAGCTGGCGGAATCCGTGGGGGTCCATGCGCTCGAACGAGGCATAGCCGTTGGTATCCAATAGAAAGGCAATCAGTAACGTGGCTTGATGCTCCTTGGCTGCTTGCACGGCATGCGCCAACGGATCATGCGAGGTGGCTTCCAGGGCGTCGACGCCAACTAAGATACGGTGACATGGTTCCATGATGGATCTTCCTTTCTGTGAGAAATGTTAGGATATGCCATTCTGCCTGGGTGGGGCGACGATTTTCATCCACGTCTTCAGGGTCTTCAACCGCCGTGGGGAACCCCCCCCCTTAAGAAATGACTCTTTGAGGGTACGTTTTATCAATCGCTTCAAGCGTCATGGAGGATAATCGTTTCACATTGGTCACTTCCATGAAATTGGACCGGGATCCGCGATAATAGATAATGTTATCTTCGGTCTCAATCATGCATGTTTTGGCTGCGGGATACTTTTGGTAAAACAGGAGGAGTTTATCTTTCAATGACTCCCCGTTGTTGTCTATGAGGGGAAGATCCAGTTTGTTGCTGATGCGCTGGATGCCTCTGTTGATCACGGTATCGATGAATTCAGGGTTTCGTTTCATGACAGTAACCTCCTATGAATGTAAATGGTCTTATGAATATCAAACGACGTTTTCTTCTCAGGTGCTGGGGGACCGTTGGTGTCGCTGGAGGCGACGTAGTACGTGTTGGCTGTATCCGCTGCCGGCAGGGACAGGAAGGGGGAGTGTTTCGATCGCTAGCCCCTTCCTTACCGACCGCCGCCGTTCGAGCTTATCGCCGAGGTCAGGGTGACCAGCGAGAGCCACTGGTGACGGTAATAGGTGTATTCGTATTTGTACGGGTGCGGGCAGTAAGCGTGCCACGGCTTGACCGGGCCGTTAAAATGGACGGCGGCCGGGGCCTGGAGGGCTTCCACCACCCGGTCCCCGTAGGCGTGCGCGGGCAGGGGCTGCGTAAACATCTCGGTGGTGGTGTTCCACCGGGGGTGCCACCACCACTGGTCCGGATACGTTACAGCGTGCAGGCTGTCTGCAAAGGAGTGCCCCCGGCGGGTCATCTGTGTAAAAACAGCGGTGGACAGGTGCTGGGCTTTCCATTGCGCCACATGGATCATCATCAGGCCCGGATCGAGGCCCCCATGCACCCGCGGGAGCCCGAGAGCGGCGGCCCGTTCGGCGTCAGGGCGTGGTTCGGCCACAGCTACCGATCCGGTGCCCATGGGCTCCTCCCACAGGGCGGTGACGTCCGTGCGAATCAGCGTATCGCTGTCGAGGTACAATAACCGGTCCACTTCTCCTTCGATCAGGTACGGAAGCAGCAGCCGGTAGGCGGCGGCTCGGGGGACGTGGCGGTAACGCTCCAGGGCGGCCCTAGCCCGAGCGGAGTAACCATTCCCCGCCCCGGGGATCAGGCGGATGGTGGTGTGGAAATGCTGCGCCAGTTGTTCCAGGTAATATTTGTTTTTGAGCGATAGGCCACCGTCCACGATGCAAAAAACGAAACGCTCCGGCTGCGCGGTGTTCGACAGCACGGACGTCATGGCAACGCCCAACGAATCAGCATCATGATGATCAGCGACCGAAGCGATCACGTAGGGTTGATTGTTTTTCATATGTGCTCCTTTCTTGTAGGGACGGGGGAGACGGACAATGATGGGCCTTCGTCCTGCGTTTCCTGGGTGGTTTCTCGAGACAACCCTATGGCACGTTGATCAGCCGTAAGAGGATCCACCGGAAACAAACCTATGGATAGTGTATGATTGCCTGGAGATACTCCCTGGTCTCCGTGGGTTCATGTCTCCTTATAGAGAAGGGCTTTCTGCCTGGGGGCCAGCCAGGTCGATGGAATCCGATGATGAGTATTGATCAACTGGGTTTTTTGCTGCAAACGATAGTATTGCCGGGACAGATGATACACCCAGTGTTCCACGGGCCGCGCCGTGGGATTGGCCTCCGGCAGCGGGGCAATCAAGGAGGCGCTGTAAAAATAGCGTTTGATCGAGGGCGCGGCATGCAGCGCGGGCGCATCCACGGCCATGTACGTGGCATGATTGAGCAAGGCCGGCAACGGATCGGCCCCCCATAAGGTGTACTCCTGCCATTCGTAGGGGTGCCAGTGATACATATAAAAGGGAAGCAGGAGAGCTACCGGCTGGTGGGCATAGGCCCGTTGGACAAACCGTTCGATGCTTGCCGGCTGCTGGTCTTCGAGGGCGTGAGTGATATCATTCCATACAACATAGTTCATGGGGCGTGACATAATAAGCTCCTTTCATAAATACTCCGGGTTCATGCACCAGGAAGTTCTCTTCGGATTCTTCATGAATGCCAAAACGTCTGGTGCCGGTGAGAGTGGGTCATGAGGCTTTTGGGTTTCCATGGGTTTTCAGTTATAAGCGTTCCTTGCTATTTATCTGTCCAAATATTGGGACAAATAAAGGTGTTAAAAACAGTAAATATATGCATGTTGGAGCAGTTGGTCTATCGATTGGCCGCGACAAAGGTCATAACGTACGCTGAGTGTTTGTTCATACACCTTCTTCTTTCCGGCTGCTACCAAGGGAAGCAGCCAATGATCGTAGCAGGGGCTAACACAGCCGTCACCACTTACATGAGCGGAAAATCGCTGGAAGCGACGTAGTATGTGATGACTTTATCCGCTGTCGGCAGAGTCGGAGAAGAAGGAAGAGGGACGGTTTCGATCGCGACTACCTTCCCCGCCGCCTGCTGCCATTCGATCTCATCACCGAGGTCAAACCAATGAGCCGGATCCACCTCCCAAAGGCTTTCGTCCTGAAACTCCGTGGTGCTTCCGATAAACCACAGGCGATCCGGCTGCGCCGGCTCCTGCGTCATATAGACGAAGCGTACCAGCGTGGATGGATCTGCCGGCTGTGATTCAATCAGAAGCTTCCTGTCTGTAGTATCCACCGGTCGTCCCCCTCTGTCTGGCGTTGGCCCTCCATGCCCGGGGGCGTCTGCCTCCAGCGCTGGTTCTGGGTGCCGATGGACGCGGGCTTGAACGCAACAGCTGGTACTGACGAAACATTTTCCCGGCCCATGTTTTCATGTCGGCCGCTCCCTGCCGGTTTACCGGCAGCGGCGTAATGGCTGCCGCGCCGTAAAAATAGCGTTTGATGGGTTTACCCGCGTGAAGTGCCGGCGCCCCAAGGGCGACATACGCGGCGTGGTTTAAGACGGCGGGCAGGGGATCATCGGTGAACAGCGTGTACTCCTGCCATCCGTGCGGGTCAAAACAGTACATGTAAAACGGCAGCAGGGCAGCGGCCTCGTGGTTGTGATGGGCGACGTCGACGAAGCCGTTGATATCCGCGGGCAGCTGCCCGTCGGCGGCCTGGACCATTTTTGCCAAAACGATGCGCGTAAATTCCTTGTTCATACGAATACTCCTTTTCTCTGGCGTCTTGTCCTTGTAACAGTCAGTAAACGAAACTAAGTAGGTTCTCCTGAGGCAGGTGATCATCCGGGCGTTCCCTTCCCCCGGGACCATCGCTCCCGGGTCATTGCCAGCGGCTAGGATCTGCCAGAAGCGTCCAGCAGAACACCCCATATACGACGATGATGAGGAAGGCACTCATCGGCGGATCCCTCCTTTGGTAGTGATAAACGCGTAATGGGCGGCAGCCACCCCTTGCCGGCAATACCTCTCCCACAGGGGGAGAAAGGGCTTCTGCTCCCGGAAGAAACTTGACGGGGGTGCCGGCCGCCGAAAAGGGGTACAACGAATAAAACAAATGATCCGGTCTGAAATACGAGGCCACCCATTGGCCGTCCGGGTAGTAGGCGAGTTCGAGTGTCGTACCGACGATGATGAGATTTCCGTGAATCGCGTAGCCAAACGGACAAGCAGCCATGGATGAATACTCCTTTCTGGACATAAAAAAGCCATACCTTCCCGAGGAGGAAGGTATGGCCCGAAAATAGCTTTTTGTCTCTTTTCTTAACCATAAAATTAGTTAATGATATATTGTGAAAGATCAATGCCAATAAGACATAGGTCTATGAGGGAGAAATCACGGAAACGAACGAAAAATGATAATAGACCCTGTTACTTACGATTGATATGATTACCATTATAGTGATATAAAAGGGAATTTCAACCATACTTTAGTCCTGAAATAACATCTGTGACTAAATATGCATAAAACATAGTGGTTTTATTCGGCAGGCAGTTATCATTTTGACAAGCAGTTATTTTAGAATTAATACCCCTTCCAGAAAATATTATGCTTCTACGAACCAGAATTTCTATAAAGAATGCAACCATAAAAACCATGTCCTTCTGTGTTGGTTCCTGGGTTTCGATGAGGAGCTTGTGTAAAAAAGGAATGGGTTAGAGAATAGAGAAAAAAATTCTAGAGGGTCTCTGTATGGTATAGAGAATGAATACTCGGGGATGCTTGGATTCGAAGAAGGAGCGAATCGCCTGGCGATTGATTGTCGTCACCTGGGGGTTAGTCTTGCCTGGAACGCATAAAAGCGCCCCCTGCCGGCTTAGGAAGCGCTCTCAATCAAGTAGAAGCCACCATTCTTTGTGCCTTCCATCTACAATGATACGCTGCCGGGCCTACGATTCATATAGAATAATAGGATGAAACATTTGGAAATCACCTGCTAGGCAGACGAATGTTATCCTTTTTTCCCTGTTGAAAGTCTGGTATTTCGTCGCCGAAACCACGACGGTTTCTGCCATAAAGAGCTAATAGGACTTGTTAAGCGTAGCCTGCAGGTCTCAATCTTCTGAAAATACGTATATATAAAGCTCCCTGGCTAGTATCATGGTACGTAAGAAAACAAAACTCAAGGTTGAACGTAAAGGAGAATTTATGGAACGACAACAAACTGAAGCCCAGATGATTGCGGCGTATACCGGCAAAGCATTAAGGGATCATTTTGGCAAAGGGCCGGTGAACGTGCACGTGTCCTTGAAGCGCCCGTTTGTTATCCTGTACGTGAAAGATTTTTTAGCGCCGATGGAAACGATTTTGCTGCAGCAACAGGAAGAACAGCATGTGGCGAAAGCAAGGGAATGTATTATGAAGGAATTCTGTCCCAAAATTCAGCCGGATCTTGAAGAAATGATTAATGGTACGATTAAAGAATGGTATTTTGACTGGAATTTCGAAGCACGCAGCGGCATGATCTGGGCTGTACTGGAGGAGGATCCGCCAACGACCTTTTCCTGGCCGGGGCAGCTTAGTCAGCGGACGTTTGAACGGAAAGTGGTCAACCTTAGCGCTAAAGGACAGAAAGAGCCGGACTATACGAAAGCGTATTGGATTGATGATCGCACGATTATGGTCTACCGGTCCGGTATTTTTGTCGAAATTGAACACGAACTCATTCGCGCCGGGTTCCAGGAACAGCTGAAAATTGCCAAACGGCCGATGGAGCGGCGCCTGTTTCAACAGGAGCACATGGCGCCGATTCTGCAGAGAAAAATCCTAGAGATCTTCCTGGATTGGGATTTTGCGGAAGACAAAGGATACATGGTGCTGGCACTGGAGCCCGAGAAGAAACGATAGCTTCTCGTCCGCTGGTTGGCATGTTTTCGGGAACCGAAATGGGAGCAAGTTTTCCCTTTTCGGTTTTTTTGTTTTATAGCAGAAGCATAGAGGAATATAATGGAAATGAGTAAAAATATACCATTGCGACTATTGATCATTTCTGGCGCATGGAACGTGTGATCCTGCTGGACCAAGCATTCCACCCACGAGCAATACTGCTTGCCTGTGACTTTATGTATCCTAAAGGAGGAGAGAGCATGTTTAAAATTATCGTAACGTTAACCAACGGGCATGAAATGGCGTATAAAGTATCAGATGAAGACGAGGCTCTGGAAACGTATTTTGATATCCAACAGGCCATGACAGCAGTGATTAATAAGCGTGATCATGAAGTATTGGCGTTAGGAGATTCCTTACTCGTCCGTCCGGATGCCATTATAGGTTGTGAACTCAAGGGACCACGAACCGAATGATTGTATCCAGTCAAATACAGTAAATAGAGCAAATGAGAAGCAAAGCTAGGAAATGAATACTTATGGGATACACTCATAGGGTGTATCCCATAAAAATTTTTGTAAGAGCAACTTTAAAATTTCATGGACCGTACATATATCCTTAAATAAATCTTTATTTGAAAGGGAAGGGCAATCTAAGTTTTCCGTGTTTCAAAAAATATAACTCATCAAGAGAAAGTCAACTTGGGCGAAAATAGATTTCTTTCTTTTAAACCATATCAAAAAGTACGCCTTTTGAGAGACTTCATCTGACTTTTAAACCAACCAAGTAGAATAAAGAACGTTTTGGTCCACTCATATCTCCTGAACATCAAGAGCACGAAAGCCGTTGTACCAATTCCGTCCAAAAAGGCTTGCTGGAAAGAACTAGAAAGCTTTCATTGTTCATATAAAAAAACTAAAAGTTAAGCGTTTACGAAGGCCAACTCTTAGTCTTTTAATCATGTTTTCTATGATTGTGGAGGAAATGATTCGATTAACGTAAAAGCAATCCTTCATCCGGTTTCGCTTTATAAACAGGAGATACATCGTCCGGTTCGCCTAGTGCATAAAGCAATTTGACATACGCTTTTCCTTAAATACTTTCACGCCCGGCTCGACTTTCGGTATCGTCGCATGGATCATAAGAAACTCTTCAAAAAACAAGAGTTCAACTGATTATCAATAATGTGAACGCCAGAATAAAGTTGGGTCCTATCCACTTTTGGGGATGGGTCCGGGACAAAAAAGTGGATAGGAAGGAAGATGAAATCGGTGATGCAGCAAATATTGCCAATGCTTACGCGTTCCTTGCCTCCGAAGTAGCGCGCTTTATCACAGGAACTGTATTGAGCGTGGATGGCGGATTAACCATTTGACAGTATGTTGTATATTACTATTTAGGAAGCTTCGTTCTGTCCAGATTAATGAATCGGCGGATGGGAGGAGTGAAAACTAACCGCATGCCGATCTCCCGGATCCAAAGGGTCACATGATTTTCCGGCGCAAACCATTTCGCAAACCGCCTGCCGAATTGTTGGATGTCAGCAATGGCAGGCTGCATCAGACGCTCATAATGCTGTAGGGCAGCGGAAACATCCGTATCTTTTTCAATTTCGCGGGAAAGGACCCAGGCCCCGGCCATCGCCATGGAAGCCCCTTGCCCTGCGATCAAGGAGACTGCCTGGCAAGCATCACCTATCAGGGTCACGCGTCCTTTTGTCCATTCAGGCATCTGAACCTGAGAAACTTCGTCAAAGTATAGATCCGACGCTTTTTCCACCGAATCGAGTAGTTCGGGTATAATCCATCCCAGATCACCATAATGGGTGCGAAGATCCCGGGCAATCGCTTTTCTGGTAATCGGCTTTTCCAGTTTAGGTGATTTATATAAGAAAAAAGTGGCCAGTCTCCCCCCACTGATAGGATAGACCGTAACCTGCCGATTGGGACGTATCAACATATTAAAAGAATGACGGTATTTCTTTTCCGTTTGTTTCGCGTCCAAAATAAAGGCAGCGGTGTTATAACCAAGGAAATGGAGAGGAGATGGATCGTTTCCAAAAATTAATGAACGAACCTTGGAATGAATATCGTCGGCTCCTACCAGCAGATCACAGGGGAAAGAGGAGCCGTCGGAAATGGTGACATCTACCTCTTCGGAACGCTGTGTAATAGATTGAACCGTGGTTCCGAAGCGAAAATCAACCTGCGCTTTGATACGATTGTATAAAAGGCGTTCTAACTCTCCCCGCATGAAATTGTAGTGCTTATTCTGAACCATATTTCGCAGGGACTGGTAGGGAATGGATGATTTCTCCTTCCCATCCGGGTTCAGAAACTTCAATGATTCGATTGGATAATGAATCTTCTCCAGCTCTTGTAGCAGCCCCATTTTTTCAGCTGCCGCGTATCCCGGACCGAAAAAATCGATCATATAGCCTTCTGTGCGAAGCTTTGACGCTTTCTCCAAGATAGTTACGTTGTGGCCCGAGCGAAGCAGACAATCGGCTAGTGTTAAGCCGGCGATACCGCCGCCAACAATTAAAACCTTCATTCTGTTCCTCCTTTCATACATTCAAATACGAGCGGGTCCGAGTCGATTACGCGCGAAACAATGTCGAATACGATCGGAAACTGGTCTTTTACAGGCGATCCCCGCACGCAGCGGTCACCTAATCACTGTCAGCTCTCGTCGTTTATACATTCCCGAAATCATACTACGTACGTCTTAATGTTTATATTAGACGAACTTATTTTACTACGAAATAAAAAAAGTTCTTATGATTTAAATCGTCAAATTAAGTTAGACACCATATCATTCTCCATATACCTCATGAATACTTCCAACGGGGTGCAATAG
>NZ_JBQLIA010000019.1:0-60271 GCF_056034345.1 Marinococcus sp. LNSP9103-4
CCCGGTTCGCGGCGGGCGGGAGGCAGGGGCTTTTTTCCGTGGACCTCGCGGTCCCGGTGAATTTCGGCGTCCAGTTGCGCCTGGTAGGCCCGGGCTTCGGCCGCCAAATGAACCCGGTCAAATTTTTTCTTGTTGGCGTTCGCTTTCACGTTGGTGGCATCGATATAAAAGACGGACGGATCCACAAAGCCGGCGGCCACGGCTTCTCCCAGCACGCGTTCAAACATCGCTTCGAACAACCCGCTGTCCCGAAACCGGCGCGTGTAGTTTTTGCCGAAGGTGGAGAAATGCGGCACAGGCTCCAGGAGGTCCAAACCGAGGAACCATCGGTAGGCCACATTCGTTTCGATCTCCCGAACCGTCTGACGCATGGAGCGAATGCCGAACAAATACTGGAGCAGCACCATTTTCACCAGCCGAACCGGGTCAATACTCGGCCGGCCGATGGGGGCATAGAGGGATGCGACTTCGTCGTAGATAAAGGAAAAATCCAGCGCGGCTTCGATTTGGCGGACCAGGTGGTCCGCGGGCACTAACTGATCCAACTGAATGGTCGCTTCCCGGTAACGAGCTTCTTCCGAATTCCGCCTCATCATGCGCCATAACCCCTTTCCAGGCTATTTCTTTTTATCATAGCATAAAAAACTGCCGACACGCTCTAAAATTAGAGCCATTGTCGACAGTCTGAGCACTCCTTCATATTTAGGAGTGCTTTCATATTCACATCTAATTCCTTACATAATCTTTTGCTTTGAATGTAATAAAGAAAGTGATTAATAAACCTGCTGCTGCGAATGTTAACATCACCGTCTGAATACTGATGCCCATCGTGTTAAGCATACTCACTGCGCCGTATGCAATTGGGTCAAAACCGTTCATCGCAAGGAATATGATACTCATTACTCTTCCCATCAAACGGTTGTCTGTCTGTTCTTGTGCTGCAGTGAAAAATGGGATATAAACAAATGACATCGCGAAACCGATAAAGAAGACGATCACGGTAAGAATCGTTAAATCTGCTATCTGACTGAACAATAGAGCTGCAATAAGTGATCCAAACAGCCCTAGCACCGACGTTAACCCTTTTTTGTTTATATTAACAAAACTTAAAATCATTGTACTGAGCAACATCCCGATCATTTGTGCTGATTCCAGTATACTCAAGTTAATCGGTGTGCCGTCATATAATTCAACAATAATGGGAATTGCGATATGCAATGCTCCAAAAACAAAGAAATTCATCGTTATCAGAACAAATATTCCAATCATCAAAAATCGGTTTTGTCTTAAATATGAAAAACCTTCTTTAAAATTCTGAAACGGTGTCGCTTTACCTATATCTTCCGCTGGTTTTTCTTTAATAAACGGCGGGAACACAAATATAGCTGAGAGGAATACTAATATTGTCGCTGCTAAATAACTCATCTCTATACTTCCCACTTGCATTACAATCCCTGCAATTATCGGTCCACCAATAAAGGCCAATTGATCCGTACCCTGAAGATTAGCATTCGCTTTTTGCAGTTGATCTCTTTCGACAATTTTAGGAATCATTGATGAACTCGCCGGTCCAAAAAAGGCATCCAATGTACCGAACAAGCCGGACAGAATTAATAACCAGACTAAATTTAGACTATCTGTAAACAGCAGGGTGAACAGCCCAAGCAGTAAAAACCCCTGAATCAGATTGCTAAAAAACATAATCGTCGTTTTCTTATATTTATCAGCAAGGAGGCCGCCGAATGTCATCATAAGCAGTCTTGGCACTGTGATTGCTATTAGAAGTAACCCCAGTGACCCTGAACCCATTACCGTTACCGCATACCATGTCGTCGTTGTCAGAAATACACTGAAACCGAGTACTGCAAATATCCCAGCAATTAATAAGAGATTGAATGTGCGGTTCCTGAGTAAGGACTTATTTTTATTCATCTTATTTTCTCCTGTAACTTATCAGTAATTTAAATATTTTTCCGTTTGTGCTTAATGCTGAATTTCTCAAATACAGACACTTCTTACCAGACTGGATCTATTCCGTGCTCGAAAAATGCAAAGCCTTCCATATTTCCTTCTAAGTCATTAAACATTTCTGCACTTTTAAATACTTTCTCTGCGCGCGCTCTTCGATCATGTTCGTAATAATAAAAAGCGTCTTCGTAGTCATTATCACGCAGCATTTTTGCTAAATACATCGCATCTTCAAGCGCTAATGTCGTTCCCATGCCTGTATGCGGATCTGTAGTATGCAGTGCATCTCCTATTAATACGACACGACCATGCGAATAGTGCTTCATTAAGTCAATTTTATAGAGCGGTTTGGCAATAACATGGTTTGTCGCCATTATTAATTGACTGATCGGTGCTTCCCAATCCTCAAACCTGGCAGCCATGTCGGCTTTCAATTCTTCAACTGGTTTTTTTTCGAAGTCTTTTTTCGGTAATTTCTTTGGCTCTGTTGAAACAAGTGACCATGAAATTTCATCATCCGACGGTTGGTGTTTTGATACAAAGAAAACATCTTTATCTCCTAAATACATCAGTGATGTATCTGAAGTGAAATACTCCGCATATTCACCAATATCTTCTTTGGCAATCATACCGAACACGCCCGTTTTTCCGGCATACTGTAAAGGATTCGCAGGGAACGGGAATAATCTCTCTCTCGTTTTAGACTTAACACCATCTGCCCCGATTAAAATAGAGCCAAAGTCTTCAGTGCCATCTTCAAAAGTAACCGATACTCCGTCTTTCTTTTGAGTAAATTCTTTAAGACGTTTTCCGAAACGAATATCAATATCCTGTCTTAAAACCTCCTCGTACAGTACATCGATCAGATGATATCTCGCAGCATTTACCACAGGCGGTATTTCCTCTAGATCCATATTTTCCAAATCCATTGCTGCCAAATCCTCTTCACTTATTAAAGAATTATTATCTTTATCCAGTAATGCTATATCAACTAAGTTATGAGTCTTGTTTTCAATTTCTTCGCTGAGTCCAAGCATCCCAAACATATTCAGCCCACTTGGATGAATTACGAAATGGCCCCCAGCTTTTCTGTATTCCTGAGCCTGTTCATATAATACACTTTCAATATTTGCCTTTTTTAAAAACAGTGCCATTGCTAGACCAGCAATGCCGCCCCCGTTAATGATTACTTTATTTTTCATATAAATTGCTCCTTTCAAATAAAAAGATAACATTATTCGGACGTTCGGTCAATTAATTTGTGCGAAATAGTTAAAATCGCTGAATAGTTTTTTATTAACACGTATAATGAGGTTTAAGATGATTAAATAAGGCAGAGTTTGGAGGACATTATGAGCAGACCAACTGGCGTTAACAGTGCAGATACTAAAAAACTCATTGCGGATACCGCAACGAGGTTATTTGAACACAAAGGCTACAATGCTGCTTCCATGGGCGACATTAAAAATGAAACGCGCTTCAGCAAAGGTACGATATATTATCACTTTAAAAATAAAGAGGAATTATACTTATATTGTATTAAGCAGGTTTCTGAAGAATTTATTACAAACTGGGAAATTAAATCAAAAGCTTATCAGTCCGCTGAAGAACAATTATATATATGGTCCGAACTGAATCATTTGATGCAGGAAAAGCCGATTATGAACACTATTCATGAATATTTCATATCTACTGAGAAAAATAGTTATGAGATTGTAACTGAACTGTACGAACCCGAATTTGAAATTGTCCAAGAGATTTTAGAAAACGGAGTAAAACAAGGTGAGTTTGACAAAAAGCTGAATATTTATGATACGGCGGTTCTATTGTATAACTTTATATCCTCTCTCGAGAACGCAGTGTTGTTTGGCTATAAAGATGGTGAGGAGCAGAAAAACTTATATAAACATGCCGTTGATTTAATCCTGCCTGGGTTGAAATAGAAAAAGCACAGCACTTCCCATCTTTTGGGGAGTGCTTTTTCATATTAAATTTTAAAGAAAAAGCCACTGCTATATTGTCGTCTTTTATGTTTAGTCGTTTAAGTTAATGAAAAATCGAGATAAACACCTAGCTTTTTTAATCGAACGGTCGAATAAGTTCATCAAGGGAAAGGTCTAGCAGCGTGGCTAAGGCTTCAGCTTCCCGGAAACCGATATTTGGCACTCGGTTGGCTTCATAGGCTTCGTAGACAGACTTCGATAAGAGACACATGGTACAGACGTCTTTCACGGTTAAATCTTTCGAGGTGCGGGCGTGAACCAGTAGATCACCAATGTAATGAGGGGAACGAGCGTCCCGGATAGGTTTATTCATTTATAATGACCTCCAATTTTTTTCGATCGTTCGAGGGCTTGTCCGGCATCGGTGAGGGACGATGCATACATAATAATGCCGCCGCCATACCGATCTTTAAGGGTATCGAGCGTCTGGTTCAAGGACGAACGATCGTCCACGTCCTCGAATAAACTTAATTGTCGGTGAGAATCGGGTTCGACTTTTTCTAACGCTAAGCCGATGCGCCGGACAGATGTGCCAAGCCAATGCCGATCAAACAGCTTCTGGCAGGCGTCATATAGCACTTGGCCGTCATTAGTTGCTATATGGAGTGTTAGTTGCCGGGAAAAACCCACCGGGTTTTCATATGTGCCGCCAACGCTTAAAGAAACGTGATGCCCAATCAATCGTTCGTCCCGGGTGCGGCGAGCCACTTCTTCGGATAATTCGCGCAATACCACCATAAGGTCAGCCCGTAGATGATAGTCTCTCGGCAGGGTCATGCCGTGGCCGATTCGCTTTGTTTGTTGATGGGTGTCCGGGGTGACGGGAGACGGGTCGATGCCGTTCGCATACTGCCACAATAGCTCCCCGTTGATGCCCCACCGATGCTGTAATTCTTCCACCGGGTAATTTGCTAAATGACCGATCTTGCGGATGCCCGTCTGGAAGAAGTGTTTTTCCATGCGGTTTCCTACGCCAAACAGCTCCCCAATCGCAAACGGCCAAAAGTTGTCTGACAGATGCTGTTTGTGTAACTGAAAAATGCCGCTGGGACGTTTTTTCGCTTGAAGATCACACGCACTCTTGGCAAGAATTTTATTTTCTCCGATGCCAATGCGGGCATAGATGCCGAATTGTCGCAGGATGGCTTTTTGCAGACATGTAGCCGTGTGTTCGGGCCGGGATTGATGAACGGTTCCGGTGAGTTCAAGAAATGATTCATCCACGGAGAACGGCTCCACTTGATCGGTATAGGTTAACAACAGTTCATTAATCTGTGTGGAAATGTCGATGTACAGTTGCATCCGGGGTTTGAGGACCGTGACCTGGGGGCATTTCTCTTTGGCTTCGCCCAAGGCTTGGGCCGTCTTGATGCCGTAGCTTTTCGCCACTGGACAGGCGGCCAGAATCACACCACTGCGCCGGTCCGGGTCCCCGGCCACGACCACCGGATGCTGGGATAGGCGAGGATGATAGACCTTTTCGACAGACGCATAAAAACTCATCATGTCGATGAGAAACACCACTCGTTTCATCGGCTTTCCCTCCTTTTATTCCTGCCACGCCACGGCTTTGAGATGGGATAAGGGGATCGACAAGACAGCTCCCTGTACTTGAAGCCAGATCTGCGGCGGGTCGTCCCGAAAACGGGCCACGTAGCCCGTAACGGTATAAAACTGCCCGTCCTGCCAATAGGTCACATCCAACAGCCACGTATACGCCATGCCGTCATGAATCATCTGCATATATTCCTCGACCATCTGGCCGTCCAGGTCGGGCGGCTCCTGCCATGTTTGGGCTTCCTGCCGTTGTAACCATTGCTTGCGCCATTCGGGTAAGATCATGCGGCTACTTTCCCACCGGAGATTGCTGTTAGGCGTTAGTTTGTTTGGTTTCATGGGTAGCACGTCCTTTCGTTACTACTAAGTATACACGAACAAACGTTCTCTTAAACAGGAATATTTTCCCTCTATCAAGTTTTCTTGACTCTTTGTCTCATTGTTTAATTGTTTCTTTAAATCTTATGAACATTGCATGATTGTATTATTGATTCAAATCGTTCGGTGTTTTAGGCATAGCGGTTTCTCGTCCGCTATAATGGGGAGAACCAATCCATCATCATAAATGAGGGATAGATATGAATAACGAATGGAATGTGGACCAACTGAAAAAGAATATTACCCATGGAGCCAAACAATTGTTAGTGGTGAGTGCCGTGTTAATGGTTTTGTCGTTATCTGCACCCTGGGTCCAGCAGTGGCTATCATGGGTAGCTATCGTAGGGGTCATTTTGCTTCTGGCCATACTAACCTTTATCAAGGTGATCCAGGTGATAAGGTGGCAGAAACGCATCAATGAAATTTTGAGGAAAAGATGAGAGAATAGAAAAAGGATAAACATGGAAATGATTGCTGTTGTGGTAACAGGCACTTTCTTCCGAATGTATCCGATGGGAAGGTTCAGGCCAATCACGAGGAAGCTGCGAAAGCGAAAATCAAAAGCCTGTATGTCGAAGGATTATATATACCAAAGAACAAGAAATCGACATTTTAAAATCAGAAAAACAATAAATCATTTTATTGGAGGATGACGATCATGTTTGGACGAAAAAAAGAACAACAAGACCAACGGTTTTATCTCAAACACAAGAACAGTATTTCATTTCTTGGGGAAGTTTCCATTATTGTTGATCGAGAAACCGGCATTAACTATATCAATTCGTCCATAGGGAATGGAAACGGTTTAACCGTTCTATTAGATGAAGAAGGCAAACCGGTTCGAGATCAAACATAGATAGGGCTAGAAAAAGAAAGGTGGGAGAAAGGGATTGGATAACGTACGAGGCGGATTGATTTTACTATTCGTATTGATTGCAGCAGTTCATTTTAGTGGTGCTTATGTGTTCCCCCTATGGTTTATGTTATTTCTCCCGGCATTGGGGATACTAACCAACATACTCATTAGTAGGTATGAAAGAGATAAAGAAAAAGCCCCAAATGAATAGAGAGAAAAAGTATTTAAAGAAAGAAGTGCTGGGAACGCCTCTTTCGATCATTAATAAGATGATTGAGTGTATAGATGGTTCAAAAATAAAGAAAGAGAGATGAATGATGCAGGATACCAATATTACTTCATTTGAAGATATACATATAGAACAGGCGATAGACTTATTAATCGAAAGTTTTTCAAACTACCCTTGGTTTGAAAATTGGTCCTATGATTTTGCGAAAGCACGTATCCATGATATGTACTTTTCGAATAGTTTTCGTGGCTTGGCCTATATACATGAAGGGGAAGTAGTTGGGTTTGCCATAGGTAATCTGGAATATTGGGAACAAAACGTCATTTACTACTTAAATGAGTTATGTGTAAGATCTGATTATAAAAATAAGTATATAGGTTCCGAATTGATGCAAGAAATAGAAAAAATTCTAAAGACAGAAAAAGTAGATCAAATTTATTTATCCACCATTCAAGAAGTGGGGAGTCCAGAATCCTTTTTTCGTAAACAAGGATACAATAAGAATAAGAAAAGAATTGTTATGGAAAAGAATTTATAAAACTCGGTATGCTTAATAATTATTTATACTAAGGCGGTTTTTAATATTGTTAATCAAAGGACTTAATCATTTTCTATTTTCTGTATCTGATTTAGATGCTTCTATTCAATTTTATCAAGAAGTTTTTGAAGCCAAATTATTAGTGAAAGGGAGAAATACTGCTTATTTCGATTTAAATGGTATGTGGCTTGCTCTTAATCTTGAAAAACATATACCTCGTAACGAGATAGACCAATCGTACACGCATATTGCTTTTTCCATTGAAGAATCAGATTTTGATCTAGCATACGAAAGGTTAATAAATTTGGATGTAAATATATTGCCAGGCCGTCCTAGAGACGAGAAAGATAAAAAATCAATTTATTTTACTGACCCGGACGGGCATAAATTTGAATTTCATACAGGAACGTTGGAAAATAGATTGAATTATTATAAGAAGGACAAAAAACATATGGAATTTTTTGATTCATAAAAGATAGAAAGGAAGAAACCTATGCGCTGGAAAACTAGGCAGGCCACGGTCGAAGATATACCTTTTTTATGGGACATGCTTTACGAAGCAATTTATGTTCCCGAAGGACAGGCTTCTCCTTCACGGAATGTGCTAAAAGAACCGAGCATTGCTCGTTTTCTTGAAGCATGGGGAAGAGAAGGAGACGAAGGACGAATTGTTGTAGATGAAGAGCAAGGCCATCAACCCATAGGAGCTGTATGGGTACGCCAATTTAACGAAGCTAATAAAACCTATGGTTATATTTCTCAGCACGTTCCGGTATTGTGTGGCATGGCCGTACGTCCATTATATCGTGGATATGGCGTTGGTACGTTACTTTTAAAAGAAATGATACACCAATTAACGGAACAAGGATTTACAGAGCTTTCATTAAGTGTTGATGAAGATAACCCTGCGTACAAACTATATGAAAAGCATGGCTTCAAACGAATAAATAAGACAGGGACGTCTTGGAACATGAAAGCAAATATCAATTAAGTATGTATAGTAAAGAGGTATTTCTAAAAGTATCTCTTTAAATTTTTTAAGCATTTATGGTTCATTTGGGTATACCCAAAAGGACTAAAGAGAAATGCTGGCATATCAATATTTTTTAAGGTTCTTTTAAATGGTTCATTTACATAAGAAATAAAAAGGAAGATAATGTAAGAGTGATGGAAGAAAGAAAGGAAGGTTAGCATGAGAATTGGTGACATTATTTTCGCCGTAGTTGTAAATATTCCGGTCATGGTGATTATGGCAATTTTCCTCATGTCGGATACTTTTACCCTGCCCCCTATCCCTCTGCAAAGTCCGAAAGCCATTTTTAACGTTCTCTGGACCATCATCCTATTAATTACGTTAGCAACAACGGCTATGTTGTTCTTTGTCAAAAAAAATAATGAACTTACGGTAAGGTTCGGTTTAATGGGTAGTGTCGTATTATTTCTACTTGCTAGCAATATCCAATTACTCTCCGAATAACAGCTGTAAGCCAATACTTTTTCTACTAAAATAAGAAGCGTGAAAAGAAGCGATAAAGAAAAGAGGGATTTTGTGATACTCATTGGTAATATTTTGGTTTTGATCTTGCTCGGGTTCATACTTGTTCACTTTTACCGAAAAGCTGAATGGGTATGGTTTACTATTACCTGTTTATTTGCGGTGCTTGGTGTGGTGAATATCATCCTCTATGGATTGGATGTAGAGGGTTCAATCACAACGACCATCGAGACACTGGAAACCATCTTTAGTATTTTATGGAGCATCGCTATGGTGATGATGGTGGCGGCCACGGCGTACTTGTTTTGGGTGAAGAAAAATGAAGAACTCGCCGTAAAGTTTGGCATAACAGGAATCGTATTATTAATGATGGTGTTTATCGCCAAAGAACTTATTCCCGTCTAACAGGGAAAATATAATAAGAGAAAAGGGAGCGACATCATGGAAGGCTTATCTATTTCAATGCTTATAACAGCCGTGATCGTACTGATCGTTCTCATGTTCCTGGGGCAAGGCGTTTTGTATCTCTACCGATGGTGGCAGAAGAAACGAGAGTTCCAACGTATCATGGCGAGCGGCCTTCCTTATATTGACCAGATGGACGGGGTACAGTTCGAGCATTTTTTGGTCGAGCTGTTCCGTCAACTGCAATATAAGACGAAAGGCTCGAAGGCGTCTCACGATTACGGAGCGGATCTTCTATTGGATAAAGACCACCGCATTGTCGTACAGGCGAAACGATACGGCATCCATAACAGGGTCGGGTTAAAAGCGGTGCAAGAGGTGTATTTTGCTCAAACCTATTTTGAAGCTAAGGAAGCATGGGTACTAACCAACAGCTTGTTCACCCAAAGCGCCAGAAACGGAGCGGAAAAAACGGGTGTGAAGCTATTTGATCGAGAGGACTTGCAGCAGTGGCTTTTGCAGGTAAATCCGGCTCTGGATGCCAAGACCGTATATGAAACCGTGAAGCCCAAAGAGCGGAAATGTCCGGCGTGTGGTGGCCTTATGGAAAAGCGTACATCGAAGCATGGGGCGTTCATGGGATGCAATCATTATCCGACCTGTACGCACACCGAACCGATCAATGCGAAGAAATAAGCAAAGGAGAACAAGCGCATGGCTGGCAAAAACATCGGTTACGCAAGAGTAAGCACGAATGAGCAAAATTTAGAACGGCAAATGCAATTACTCCGGGAAGCCGGATGCGAAAAAATCTTCACGGATAAAGATTCCGGACGACAAATGAAACGCAAAGGATGGGAAGAAGCCAAAGCCATTTTACGGGAAGAAGATACGTTATTCATCCATGACCTCAACCGGCTTGGCCGGAGCATGGAAGGCATCAAAGAAGAATGGGAAGTCTTAACGAAAATGAAAGTGCATATTGTGGTGTTAAATATGCCGATCTTAGATACCCGAAGATATGGGGAAATGGAAATAGTTGGACAGATGGTGATGAACCTCTTAAAAGAAGTCTTTGCATGGATGGCCGAAGAACAATGGAAGCAACGAAAAGAAGCCCAAGATCAAGGCATAGCGATTGCAAAAGCGCAAGGAAAGTACAAAGGCCGTCAAACCGAATTTAGTCCCGAAGGCAAGCATCGGGACAAATACTATATGATTCTGGACCTTCTGGCGAAAGGATACGGCCAACAGGAAATAGCCAAACGGATGAACTGCGGGCTGTCTACGGTCAAACGAATTAAGAAAAGAGAGAGCCTTTAAAATTTTAAGCACCGTAATTTAAATAAAGGAGTGAATGTCTTGTCTCTCTTCCTACAAGGTATACTATATATAATTATAGTTGGAATGATACAAGCTATAATAGCTTGGTTTTTAAACAAAGGGGTTCAAAAATCTAACCAAAAACTAGCAAATTCTTATGAGAAAGAAATGCAAAACTTTTCTAGATTTGCAGATAAAACTCACGAAGTATACGCTGAATTATATAATAAGATGGTTAATGCACGCATAGAGTGCGAAACTTTAGCCAAAAGAACTTTTGAAGGTCGAGAAACCTATAATGCAAGAGAAATACAACGAAAAAAAACAAGTGAGAAGCAAGCAGAATTTATGAGGTTTTTATCCCAAAAAGCTGTATATCTTAGTCCTAAAATCGAACAAGAGGCGCAAGTTACAGGGCAAAAAATAATTTATTTTATTAGTGCTGAAATCGAACGTATAAAAATTGATAAGGGAAATCATCCAGATCATCGAGAAAGAGAAGCCCCCGTTAAGGAAGTAGAAGAAATTGAAGAGAAAATACAGAGTATAAAACAAAAAATGAGAATTGAACTTTCTAAAGGCTTTCCTAATACATTAAAAGATGAGGAAGTAAATGTATCAAAATGGTACAAGAGATGGTTAAAGAACCTCATAAATTAAACATTTATTACTCTAATTTGAACTAAGGAAATCCGAAGTTTCCTTAGAAAGGACGAGGATCTATTCATATAGGTTATTGATACAGAAAAAAGACAAATTGAATAATTGCATTATTGTATGATTGTTTTATTTTATGTATTACAAACAAGCATTTCAGCTCTTTACGAAGCTGAGATGCTTGTTTGTGTTGTGAGGAGCTGTTAATAATCGTGATTATGTTAAGAGGGCATTTTTCCACAAAATAATATGACAATTTTATAGCAGTGATTGTTTTCTCGTGGTATTTTTCTTCCAATGGAAGAGCCTCCTATAAGCAATTATATTTCTAAAAATACATATAGCGTAGTTAATGACAAATGTAACTAGGTAAGACTTTAAAATGACGGGATAATTGACTTATAAAGAAACGGGAAAGGAGCGCCAGGAATGGATATAGCAAACCTTCAGAAGATTGTAAAAAGGTATGGGGAGACTATAGTTCTCGACCATGTGGATTTTAATATAGGCGAAGGAGAGATTGTGGGGCTGCTTGGACCGAATGGTGCTGGTAAGACCACCTTAATTCAGATGTTAACAGGGATGATTTCCTATGAGAGAGGAAGTACAGCGTTGTTTGGAGACTCTGAGAATCCGTTTTCTCGTCGGAATAAAGAGCGAATCGGACTGGTTACCCAGGAGATTACGGTTTTTGAAGAACTAACGGCAAAAGAGAACTTACAATTTTTCGCCGGTGTTTACGGTTTAAAGGGAGCAACAAAGAAGCAAAGGGTGGAAGAAGCATTGGATTTTGTAGGATTAAGCGATAGATCCAATGAGATTCCAAAAAAATTTTCGGGGGGGGATGAAAAGAAGGTTAAATATTGCCTGTGCGTTAACACATCGGCCAGAATTTCTCATTATGGATGAGCCCACGGTCGGGATTGATCCGCAATCCAGACATTATATTTTGGAAGCCGTGAAGAAACTGCGGGAGAACGGCACCACCATTTTATATACTACTCATTATATGGAAGAAGTTCAGGCAATTGCATCAAAAGTTGTCATTATGGATCAGGGGCAGATCATTAAAGAAGGTACCGTAGAAGAATTGATCCAAACCATTCAGCATGAAGAGAAAGTTAAAATCGATGTAACGGAGGCAGGATTGGTCCCGCTCTCTAAACTGGAAGAAATTACTGGAGTGAAGCAGGCAAGTGTTTCCGGGAGCCAGCTCCTTATCATCTCAGAAGCTAACATGGGAAATTTGGATCGGATTTTGTCTGTGGTCAAAGAGCATGTCGGGGTACTTGGCATTCAGGCGGATAAACCGAATTTAGAAGACGTGTTTTTAACGTTAACAGGAAAACAGTTGCGCGATAAGGCGGGAGAAGAATGAGAGTCATTTCTACGGTTCCCTTTACTTTTTTGCGTATAATCAGGGATTATATGGCGCTTCTGCTGTTACTTGTTGTGCCCATTGTGCTGCTTACTGTTTTTTCTTTTATTCTTCAAGGCGTAACGACAGACACTGGGGTACCTTATTTCCATGAAAACGCGATTATTATGGTATTGGTCTTTCAGCTGTTTGGCGGCAGTTTCGTAATGTATTATATTCACGCTGATTTTTTCACGGTGAGAAAACAACGGATCTACCTCCTGCCGTTCAACCGAACATTATATGCGTTTTCGATCATGTTGGGCGGCATCGTGTATTCCATTTTGCTGGGCATTATTTTAATGGCTTATTCCCAATTTGTTCTTGGAGCGGATTGGGGAAACTGGCTTTGGTCGGTGTATGTCATTTTTTTAATGGCCTTACTCTCCAGTATTGTATGTCTCATTTTCACGTTTTCCGTGAAAAATTTTACGGTGGCGGAACGCTTAAGTGAAGTGTATGGTGTTGGTTTTGTCATATTGGCAGGGTTATTCTTTCCCATGCCCGAGAACGCATTTTTTGAATTTATAAATTCCTACGCTAATCCCTTAACTTTATCTACCGAGGCTATTTACAGCATGAACGACTCTAATACAGGAAAAGCGTGGTTTCAGTCAACTATTATATTAGCGGCATCAGCGGTACTTTTTATGGTGATGCTTCTTTTAGGAAAGAAGAAAATGCGATGACGATATTTCAAGTTGCTTTAAAAAGAAGCTTCCGTAATAAAACCAATCTTATTTTTCTTACACTGTTTCCTGTGGGAGCTATATTTCTGCCGTCCGGTGAGGAGTGGCCGTTCTTGCCTTACGGGTATCAGTATTTCGGGATTATTATTCTTTTTGTCGGAATCCGCCTTGCCTCCATTATTCTGGAAGACCGGGAAAAAGGGGTGGTTAAACGTCTTGCGGCTGCTCCTATTACGAATTTTGAGTATTTATGCCAGAACCTGCTTGCTTTTTCGATTATTATGATTCTTCAGTGTCTTCTGATTGTTTATGGCGGGGTGCTTTATGGACAGGAGCTTTATCGGCCGGGAGCCCTCCTGGTATTGTTCATTTCCTTTAGTTTTACGGCGCTCGCTGCGGCTTTGGCATGGATTTCTTTATATCGCAGCAAGGAAAGTTCCTTTCTTGCCTACATGTCCATCATTTTTCTTGTGGTTATCCTGGGCGGGCTAATCGTGCCTGTAGAGATGTTTCCCGATGTGTTAAAACGGATAGCGGTTATCTTTCCCACGTACTGGCTGAGTCAAGGGCTGGACTGGGTGGTACTTGGTGAAGAGCTTTCTAAATTTCTGATGATACATGGTGTATTATGGTTATATACGTTCATTTTTATTGTGATCGGCAGTGTCAGAAGGATTAATTAAGCTGGGAGGAAAAAGGATGAGGGAGGCAGTGAAACCACAATATTTTATACTTGGATGGAGATTATTAAATATCATGGTACTCTTTCATATTTGGATTATTGGGGATGCCACACCCTCTTCCTTTATCCTAATTCTTTTGCTGCTGTTCATGGGGAGCCTGCGTTGGCGTTTTTACCTGCCGGCTTGGACGGTTGTCTTCGATCTCTTTTTCTGCCTTTTATATTTCCCAGCTGCTATCAGTCATTATGGTTTGGCAATCCCATTGTTTGAGCTTGTTCTAAAAGGGAAATGGATTTTCTTTTTGTTACTCCTGGTAAGCGGTGTAATACTTCTTCCTTCTTTAGAGTTTATCGTCTGGTACTTTCTGTCCGCCTTTCTATTTGGCTCTTTTGCCTATGTGGTGAGGAAAAACCAACAGATTCACCGGAAAGAATTGGATGAGTCGCGAGAGTCTAAACATGAGTTGGAGCGTTTGAAATCTGATTTACTAAAAGCAGGACATTCCACTTCTCAACACGCTCAGCTTTTGGAAAGAAACCGGATAGCTCGACAGCTGCATGACCATCTTGGTCATGATTTAACCGGGGCTTCTCTTGCTATTCAAGCTTACGAACATGTGGAAGATCCAAAAGAAGCCAAACAACTACTGGAAGAAGTGAAATGCCGGATAGAGCGGAGCACCATTCATTTACGTGAAACGGTACATAATATGTCTACCACTGCGATGGCAGGAGTGGAAAGAATGGATAAGATTGTAGATGATTTCCCTCAGTTGGACATTTGTTTTAAAAAATACGGGGATATGAACCGGGTGCCGGCTTTTATATGGACCCTCTTGGAATCTTGCTTAAAAGAGGCGGTGACCAATACGGTAAGACACAGCGATGCAACTAACGTGATGATTGACTTACAAGTGACAGATACCATTGCAAGGATAAGCATTCAGGATGATGGAAGCAGCGAAAACCATAAGAGGCAGCGGCTAGGAAGCGGATTGAGAAGCTTGCAATTAAGGGCCTGCGCATTGGACGGAAATTTATCAATCAGTAATGACGATGGTTTTTTGGTAGTTTGTGTTCTTCCATTGAAGGAAGGGGAGGATAATTAGTGAAGCTGATCATTGTGGATGATGATCCATTGGTATGCCAAAGCTTATCACTGTTGCTTGGAAAAGAAGCCGATATTTCCGTTATTGGCTCAGCGTATAATGGGAAGGAAGCGATCGCTCTGTGCCGGGAGGATATCGACATTGTTTTAATGGATATTCAAATGCCGGTAATGGGCGGGATTGAGAGTACAAAAAAGATAAAAGAAAGGTTCCCGGGTGTTCAAATTATGATGCTTACGACGTTTCGTGATGAGCAAAACATTCGAGACGCCTTAAATAAGGGAGCGGCAGGCTATATACTTAAATCCACTCCGGCGGAAAAAATAGCCGATCAAATCAGAGCGTTAAAAACAGGGGCCACGATTTTGGATCCAGAAGTGTTTAAGACCGTCATGGAACCGGAGAGCCTCCCTTTAGAAGGTTTAACTGAGCGGGAAGTCGATATTGTAAAATGCGTGGCCCAAGGATTGTCGAACAAGGAAATCAGTGAAGAACTTTATTTGAGCACGGGGACCGTGAGGAACATGCTTTCTATTATTCTAGATAAACTCGAACTACGTGATCGCACGCAGCTCGCCATAAACTACTGGCAGCGAAAGAAATAAGCGCAATGCTTGGAACGTCATGGTTTTTGTCGAAAAGCGTTTGGATATGCTGAAGCCGATAATAAAGATACTATGATCGGTGAACATAAGTTGGTTCCATTTAATTTATTAAAAATTTCATGGACCGTAATGTTTATTTTATTATAACTATTATTTAAATCCTAAGGAAAGCGGGCATTTCTTCAGAAATGACATGGGAAAAAGTATCTTTTTTTCAAGAGGTGATTTTCCTTTTATTGGATGATACCATGACAGAAGAACAACCAAGAGAGAGGAAACGTGATGAACGAACAACTGTGGTTTCTCGTGGAACTGTTTTCCAGCTTATTGCTGCTGGCGGTAGGGATGGCCTTCACGATGAAAATAACGCGACAGTGGTACGTGAAGCGTAATGGCCAGGATCGTCCCAAAGCCTACGCGAATGAGACCCATCGAAATGTCACGCGTTGGTTTACCGTGGGTATCGCTTTTCTTACCGTGTCGCTCATGAACCTCGGAAAATGGCCGGGCTACCTTACGCTCCTTGTTGTTATTTTTCCTTTGTGCTCCCTGTATCTGGCGTTTGGGACCTATCAATGGAAAAAGGAGAGTAATAATAACGATGATTATTGGTATGATTGGTGGATCTTAGGAGGAATCTTCGTGTGGCTAATGTTGCTCATGATGGGCAGGCAATGGTTAGAGATCTGACAGTTTCTACAAAAAGGAGTAGGGGATAATGGAAAACATCGATGAGCCTATCAGGGAGGAATCGTTAATAAAGTATGCCAATCTTGCGGTACGAATGGGAATCAATGTCCAGAAGAATCAAATAGTGGTGATCCATAGTGATATCAAGCACGCAGCATTTGCTCGTTTCGTCCAACGGGCAGCCTATGAGGCGGGGGCTTCCCATGTCGTCATGGACTGGAGTGATGAAGGATCGACCCAGGCCTTTTATCTTCATGTTGCCGAGGAAGCCATCGATCATGTTCCTGATTGGAAGCAGGCTCGTGTTAACGAATGGGAAAATGCGGGTGCTGCTTATATCCATCTCATTTCTGAAAGCTTCGATGTCTTTGCGGATGTTTCTCCTGAACGGATTGCCCGTCATCAAAAGGCTTATCGCACCAAACTGGAGAGGTATTATGCCAAAATGAGATCCCACGAGGTGCGTTGGTGCCTACTGGCTGTTCCGTCCTTCGCCTGGGCGGCGAAAGTATTTCCTCATCTAAAGAAAGAAGAAGCGCTGCAGTCGTTATGGCACATTCTCTTACGCGGGGCCCGGGCCGATGGAAACCATCCCATCGAAGACTGGGAAAACCATGACAGAGCTTTCGAGTCCCGGAAAACGTTTCTCAACGATCGTCAGTTTGACGCTTTGCATTTTACCAATAGCCAGGGGACCGATTTGGTCGTCGGCATGCCGAACAATCACGTCTTTATCGGCGGGGGTGTGACAGACATCAAGGGAATCCCGTTCTTCCCAAACATCCCGACAGAGGAAATATTTTCAGCTCCCCATAAAAACAAGGTAAGTGGCAGACTCGTAGCGACGAAACCGCTTGTCTATGGGGGAAGAGTGATCGAGGATGTTTCCCTCACCTTTCAAGAGGGACGAATTACGTCCTGTGCTGCGACCCATGGCCAGGAAGCATTGCAACGTCTCCTCGAAACCGACGAAGGTGCTTCTTATTTAGGGGAAATTGCTCTGGTTTCGAGCGATTCGCCTCTTGCCCAGACGAAGACGCTTTTCTACAATACCTTGTTCGATGAAAATACGGCCTGCCATATTGGCATCGGCAACGCCTCGCCTTCCAATCTTCAACAGGGTAGCAACCTATCGGAGCAAGCGTTAGAAAAAGCAGGACTGAACACGTCTCTCCTGTCGGTTAATATTGCTTTTGGTACCGAAGATATGAAAGTGATCGGTATCGAAGAAGACGGAACAGAAGTCTTATTAATGGAAAACGGTGTTTTTCAATTCTAGTCCCGAGGGTTAGGTGGTATGAAATCATTCTTTTCCTGTGAATCTATCTTTATAGTACTCCTCCCAAAAAGTACGCTTTTTGAGAGGGCCCCTTTATATGTAACAAGGCTTGCTGGTTCCTTCCAGCAAGCCTTGTTGTTCCCAATTTCGCTTGAATAAACATGGAAATTTTTAGTATTTAAAAAGGGATACTTAAAACATACGAAATTCCCACCTCATTTGAAAGGTGAGGATTATTTGACGCTTACCTTTATAGGCTCTTAACATCATTATACATTCCGGGAATGCAGGATGTAAGCTCCAATTCAGTAAGAATAAATCTTTTAAAAAACCCTTGTAGATGACGTTACGTAATATGATTTAATCAATATAGAGGTGAGAGTAATATGTCTGAAAAATTATATACGGTCGGTGAATTGGCTAGATTGTCTAAAGTAACCATTAGAACTATTCAATATTACGATAAAATTAATTTGCTTGAAGCGAAAAGAGATGAGAAGAAAAACCTACGGTATTATTCCAAAACAGATTTAATGACACTTCAGCAAATCTTATTTTACAAACGTCTTGGCTTTCCGCTAAAAGAGATTAAAAATCGGCTGATAAATTTTGATGAAGCAACTGATATCAAACAAATTTTGAAAAATCAGGCAGACATCCTCTTTCAGCAGGAAATGGAAATCAAAGCGAATCTTACTATCATTGAGGCAGTTAACGCGTCCATTGATACGAATCCCGGTCAGAACCTGGAACCCATCATGGAACTTGTACTTGGCTTGAATAAGCAGACGATTCTTGATTACGCGAATATTGAATTCGATGAGAAAACGAAAGAATTGTTTGATGATAAATACGGTGATTACAATGAAGTCATTAAAATTTACTGGCATTGGAAACAGCTTGTCCTAGAAGCAGCTTCTTATAAGCTTAATAACATCCATCTGAAGGATCAGACCAGACTCCAATTTGGTAGAAAATGGAATGATTTTACAAAAAGTATATCGGATGAAAATTCTGACGCAATCATGGCGTTTGAAAAGGGGAAGGAAGAAAGCGATAAATGGCCAAAGGAAGATCTGTTCTTATATAACTTTTCAAAGGATTTCATAAAGGAGGCATATAACTATTATCTAAAAAAGGGTGATACACGTGATTAAACTAGAAAAACTGACCAAAATTTATGGCAATGACACTGCCGTTGACCATTTAAGTCTGAGTCTTAAATCTGGAGTCGTTACAGGATTTCTCGGCCCGAATGGATCGGGAAAATCAACAACAATGAAGATGATTATTTCTCTCGTTAAACCTACTCATGGAACAGTGCTTGTCGATGGGAAAAAATACAGGGATTTTCCAGAACCAATTAAACAGGTTGGGACATTGATCGAGCCGTCTGCATTGGATATAAACCTCACAGCTAAAAAGCATTTGTCCATTATTGCTTCTGCGGCAAATATTGACGCAGAAAGAGTCAGTGAAATGCTGAAAATTACTGGTCTGGAAAATGTCCAAAATAAAAAGGTGAAATCCTATTCCCTTGGGATGAAACAGAGACTAGGTGTTGCAACTGCTCTAATCAGCAATCCGAATACGATCATTTTTGACGAGCCCTTTAATGGGCTGGACGTTGACGGAATAAAATGGCTCCGTCATCTTTTTAAGCGACTTGCAGATAATGGGAAAGCCGTAATTGTTTCTAGTCACTTAATGACTGAGATTCAGACAGTTGCTGACCGGGTTGTTATCATTGGACAGGGAAAATTGCTGGCAGATATGACGATAGAGGACATGAATCAAAAAAGCATAAGCTCCTATGTTTATGTTGAAGCAAATGACATGGAAAAATTAAAAAAGGTCATGCAGGAAAAAGAGGCAATAATTCAGCAGCACAATGAAGGACTCAAAGTACGCAACTTAGAGGCAAAACAGATTGGAGAGTTGGCACATGATTACCGAATCATCCTGTATGAACTTCAAAAAGTAAAGCCTTCCCTGGAGGATTTATTCACAGAAATTACCGAAGGGAAAGCAGATTATGTTTCACAAGGAGTTGAAGATAAATAATGAACCTCATTAAAGCAGACTTTAAAAAAGTCTTCTACCTGCCAAACCATAGATATTTTTTAGTAGCTGTAATATTATTAAGCCTCCTAATTGGAGCAATCTTTTTATTCACCATTGGGATTACACAAGGTAAAAGTTTGACAGAGCTTTCCTCTACTGAAGTTATAGATATCACACTCCTTGGTATGGATGTCGCGGCAATTATGCTGATCCTATTCACAAGTATTTTTATCTTTAAAGATCTGTCACCCGGAGCAGTTCACATAAACTTGGCGATTACCCCTGCCCGAAGGAAGTATTTTCTTTCCAAAGTTACGTTTATATCTATTCTTTCCATAACTATTAGCATCATATTATTATCGATGTTTTTACTTTTGGATCAATTCGTTTTATCTACAAATAATATGGATGGGACACCGATTGTTAATAAAAATATAATCACGAAAATCATTGGTTCTGTCATGATGGTTGTATTCTACAGCATACTAAGTGCTGCAGGAGCATTTTATATGCATTCAGCAGGAGGAGGAACAACTTTTGCATTAGGTGTCATGTTTCTTCCCGCATTGATTAAAATGTTCCCTGCAGATATTTCTGATCTACTACTCCCAGTTTTCCCTGAAAATTCCCTGCATGCTTTTATCGATATAAATTCAGCGAGTGGATCACTAACAAGGGCAACGCTTATTCTCCTGGCGTGGATAATTATTTCTTGTTTTGCAGGATTATGGAGGTTTAAAAGAGTTGATTATTGATATTAAAAATAGAATTAAAAAATGGCAGGTAACTTTAGTTTCAAAAAAGCCCTGCTAATTTTTTCAGTTACGCAAAATATTTTACGCTCTCCCAATAAAGGGCTATACCGATTTTATTGGGAAGAGGAATAACGATATATTGAATTAATAGCTCTTCTACCAATAATCGTTAAAGAGCCAATCATAATAAATAATTTAGAAGATCGATTAGCTCTTCGAATCCTTTTAGGAAAGAGAGCTTTTAATAGAAAGGTTTGTTCAAGACGTTGCAAAAGGTACACGTTTTGACACGCACAAAAACCCTGGCAACATCCATGCTTTTTTCCTGCCAAAATATCTAAAAACGATTGGGGTAGGTGCCATAATAAAAGCGATACAAAAATTTACATAACCAATTGAAAAAAGATTTGTTCATTTGATTTTTTCACCCATTTGTATTACAATGTATTACAAAGGAGGGAGACGTCATGTCTACCATTTCGTTACGCATGAATGAGGAGGAAGAGAAATTAATTAAAGAATATGCTAAAGCCCATAACGTTAGTCTATCCGAATTATTTCGTTCGTCCGTTTTAGAGCAGATTGAAAATGATATTGACTTGAAGCTTTATCATCAAGCCCTACAAGAACATCATGAGGATCCAAGCGATATTTCTTTCGATGAGATGATGAAGGAATTAGACGTAAACAAATGACCGAATACGAAGTACGATTTGAAAAAAGAGCACAAAAATCATTAAAAAAAATGGATAAGCATCAGGCGGGGATGCTTATGGCTTGGATTCATAAAAACTTAGTGGGTACGACTACCCCTCGAGCGCATGGAAAAGGATTAACGGCAAACAGAGCTGGAGAATGGCGATATCGCGTAGGCGATCATCGAATTATAGCCCACATCGATGATGAAAAGATTATCATTTTAATTTTAGAAATCGGTCATCGCCGTGATATTTATAAATAAAACAGCGAAGGATGCTTTTTTCTCAAAAAGTGGCCATGGACTGCCGATAATGTGCATTATGTTGAGCAAAAAGATGATGTAATGAATATTGGCCAAAGCTACCGAGCACCAATATCAAGATATCCGTGTTGAGATAAGGAATTTCAGCATTGGTAAGCTGGCTTATTATCAGAAGTGCGGGTTCTCCGAATGAAGCGTCCATTGAACGGTTTTTGGTTAGCCGTTTTGACGCCTATAACTAAAAGTTTTCCACCCGCTTCCATTTGGGGTTCGCCCAGGCTCAACATCAATTGGAAGACGTGTTTCAATGGCAGGGTCAACTTTACGGCTGGAAAAGGAAAGCCGTTTACACAAAATTATTGACGGTCCCTCGGATCTTTTAAGTTGAAAAAGTTATAAATTGTAACTGTTTATTAATCCAAAAAATCCCGGGAACTCTTATACATTTAAGAGTCCCCGGGATTTAGCGTTACCTAATAAAAAAATTCTTGAACTGGGAGTAGTTTAATGAATGTCCGTAAGTATTTCTATCTATGGGCTAGGTTAAAGTTCATTTTCATACTGAAGAGGCCTTTTGTTCGAAGTGGAAGGAATAACGATCCACCGATTATAACGGTCAATCAAAAAACCAATGCCGAACATAAACGCTATAGTGCCTATTCCTAAACCAATTACTTTGCTCTGAGAAAGTATAATAGCGAAACTGATAGAAACGGGAATAGCCGTACAAAGTATCGTTCCCACCGTATAATTGTTCATCATTTTTCCAAATGCTTTTAGCAGATAGTCGGAAGGTAAATAAACAGAACTTGATTGAAAATAAATACAGACAGCAACAGCCACAAAATTGAGTCCAATGAATAAGTATCCGAAGCGTGAGCCCGGATTTTCAGGGATATAAATTATGTGATGAAGGTACATAAATAAGTCGATAAATATTCCAAAAACAAATGCAAGAGCGATACTTTGAATAATCATGGCCAGGGTAAACTGGATTTTCATCAAATAACTAAGCAAAAAGGAACAAAGGTTTAAAAAAATAATACAGACCCCGATGGACCAGGGGGAAACGGAAGCAAGATTTTCGCCGGCGGCAGCCCATGGGGCGCTCCCTAAATTAGCTGTAATCATAAAACTATTCCCTAGAGCATTTAAAGTAATCGAACAAATAAACCACATCATGTTTACAGATGTCCTTTTCATTATAACCTCCAGAGATACGATGTTTTTTACTGAAGCTATTTTTGTACGTTTTTGGTATAGGCCGAAAAGGGATTAAGCCTCTGTTTCAACAGTTTAAATGAACGAATATTCTGAGTAAAATGAAAAATTGACATATTCAACATGAAGATTTTTCATCTAGTAATCAGCAACGGATAACAACCTTATCAAATCAATGTTTTCGTGAAAAAGACAACACTGTTAAACCTTATTCATAGTACTAAATAACTCAACTACTACTTCTATAAAAACAGAAGTAGCAGGGGAAAGATGGCGGGGAGTTCCTATACCGATAATCCGGTAGGCGTCTTCTTTAAACGTCAGCCTATGAATATGATCAGAAGCATTCTTCAGCACCAGCTCAGGGCGGACGTTAATGCCAATATTTTCACTCACCAGCGCAAGAATAGATTGATCGTCAGAAACTTCATACTTAACCGCCGGCTTGACATGATAATGGCGGAAAAAATCGGCCAACTCACTATCCCAACCTCTTTTGGGTTTGATAAGTTCATACTCTTCAAGCTCTTTTACGCTAATCGTATGCTTATTAGCTAAAGGGTGTTGCTTCGAAACAATACAATACAGCTGCTCTTGGGTAATGGCTTTAAACTGAATGTTTTTAAGGTTAACTGGGGTAGTAAAACAGCAATCAAGCTCCCCAGTACTTACTGCCTGCTCGAGGCTTGAATAATCATTTTCATATATTTCAATACAGATGCCAGGATAGTGTTCCGAAAAATATTTTAAAATAGCAGGCATCCAGTGCGTAGTCACACTGGCAAATGAACCAACTTTTATCGTACCTTTTTCCAAGCCTGCTAAATTGCCTGCCTCCTGCAGTAAATGGTTATGTTCCTGAACAACCCGAAGGCTATGATAGTAGATTTTTTCTCCCTCTCTTGTTAGTTGAAGACCGAGTTTATTCCGGGTAAGCAGAGGAAAGCCGAGTTCGTCTTCAAGACTTTTTAATGCGTGGCTGACCCCAGACTGGCTGATCCCGAGAGCTGCGCCGGCATTGGTAATGTTTCCGAACTGAACCACCTTATTTAAAACTTCATATCTTTGAATTGTCATTGAGTCGCCTCTTTTCGTTCTAATTTAGAATAAAAAAACGTGAAAGCGTTAAAAAATTTTAGGCAAAGACTTTATCAGAGTAAATAAGAAAACGCTTACACAATGCATGTTTCCCCAAGCATGAGTTTATTTCATATTTAATATTTAAAAATTTCATTTCACTAATGATAATTGTCAGACTATACTGAAAAAAAGTCAATAGATAGGTGGAGGTTTTCTGATGATTATGAGCGCTCCAGGCAAAACCATTAAAAACTTTATTAACGGCGAATGGGTCGACCCACTTTCTGCTTCCTATGAGGCCGTAAAAGATCCATCGACCAATGAGGCGATAGCTGACGTAGCTCTTTCCAACAAGCAAGATGTTCAGGAGGCAGTCGAAGCTGCCAGAAAAGCTTATAAAATTTGGAAAAAAGTAGCAGTGCCCAAACGAGCCCGGATTCTATTTGAATATCAGCAGTTGTTAATGAAGCATCGAGAAGAGTTGGCTGAAATCATCACGAGGGAAAACGGCAAAAACCATACGGAAGCGCTTGGAGAAGTTCAGCGGGGGATCGAATGTGTTGAATTTGCTGCCGGAGCCCCGTCGCTAATGAAAGGAGAACAGTTGCCCGATATTGCGACGGGCATCGAATCAGGAATGTATCGGTACCCGATTGGCGTGGTGGCCGGTATTACCCCGTTCAATTTTCCGATGATGGTGCCCTGTTGGATGTTCCCGTTAGCGATCGCGTGTGGCAATACTTTTGTTCTAAAGCCTTCTGAGCATACGCCGGTGTTGGCTGCCAGATTGGCAGAATTGTTCAAAGATGCTGGCCTGCCGGGCGGTGTCCTAAATGTAGTAAACGGCGCAAAAGACGTAGTAAACGGCTTGCTCGAAAATAAAGGAATAGAAGCGATTTCGTTTGTGGGCTCACAACCGGTAGCGGAATACGTTTACACCGAAGCTGCAGCACATGGAAAAAGAGTTCAGGCTTTGGCCGGGGCCAAAAATCACAGCATTGTTATGCCGGATGCAGATATGGAAAACGCGGTCAACAATATTGTTGGAGCGGCCTTCGGGTCAGCGGGTCAACGCTGTATGGCAGCTTCTGTTGTAGTAGCGGTAGGAGAAGTTGGAGAACAGTTAGTCCATAACCTCAAACAAAAAGCAGACGAAATTGTGATCGGTAACGGGGCGGATACAAACGTCTTTCTAGGACCGGTGATACGAAAAGAACAACAGGAGCGGGCTACCTCATACATTCAAACCGGAGAAAAACAAGGAGCGGTACTGGTCAGGGATGGTAGAGAAGATGTGGTCGAAGAAAACGGCTATTACGTAGGAGCCACCATATTTGATCACGTGTCGACCGATATGAGCATCTGGCAGGATGAAATATTTGCCCCGGTACTTTCGGTCATCCGAGTGGAAACGCTAGAAGAAGCTGTAGAGGTGACGAATCAGTCAGAATTTGCTAACGGTGCGTGTTTATATACAGACAGTGCCAAAGCAATTCGAGAGTTTCGGGAAGAAATCGATGCGGGCATGCTCGGCATTAATTTAGGCGTTCCGGCGCCGATGGCATTTTTCCCATTTTCCGGCTATAAAAAGTCGTTTTATGGAGACCTTCACGCAAATGGAAAAGACGGCGTAGAGTTTTATACCAGAAAGAAAATGCTTACTGCTCGTTATTAACGATATTGATTGAATAAGGCGGGATCTATATGCAGTCGGAAAATAAAACCAGTGAAGAATTGAAAGCGAAAGACCATCAGTATGTATGGCATGCCATGAAAGGCGCGTCTGCTACGCCTTCCTCCATGATTATTGATAAAGCCAAGGGCTCCTGGGTGACAGATATTGATGGAAACCAGTATTTAGACGGAATGTCAGGATTATGGTGCGTAAACATCGGCTACGGTCGCGAAGAAATGGCGCAGACTGCCTACGATCAATTAACAAAATTATCATTTTTCCCACTGTCGCATGGACATGAGCCATCTATTCAATTAGCAGAAAAGCTTAATGATTATTTAGACGGTGATTATGTATTTTTCTTTTCCAATAGTGGATCAGAGGCCAATGAAACAGCTTTTAAGATTGCGAGACAGTATCATCAGCAGCGCGGAGAGGAAAGCAGATACAAATTCATTTCACGGTACCGTTCGTATCACGGCAACACAATGGCAGCTCTGGCAGCCACTGGACAGGCGCAGCGAAAGCACAAATACGAACCCTTAACTCCAGGGTTTCTACATGTAGCGCCGCCGGACGTTTATCGTCACCCGGAAGATGAAGATACTCTTCAAAGCGCAGAAGCCATCAATGAAACGATGAAGTGGGAATTAGAACAGACGATAGCAGCAGTCATCATGGAGCCGATCATTACCGGCGGAGGCGTATTAATGCCTCCCCAGGGCTATATGAAGCGTTTACAAGAGATTTGCAGAGAACGCGGAGCCCTTTTGATTGCAGACGAGGTCATCTGCGGATTCGGCAGGACAGGTAAGCCGTTCGGATTTATGAACTACGATGTGCAGCCGGATATTATCACGATGGCCAAAGGAATTACAAGCGCATATATGCCGCTTTCAGCGACAGCGGTGAAAAGAGAGATCTTTGAACAGTTTGCTGGGGAAGACGCCTATGATCGCTTCCGGCATGTGAACACCTATGGAGGAAGCCCGGCTTCCTGCGCGGTGGCATTAACAAATTTAGAAATCATGGAGCGCGAGAATTTGTTTTCGCAATCAGAAAAACTGGGAGAAAGACTCCTTCATGATTTGAAGGAACTTGAAGAATACTCCGTTGTAGGAAATGTCCGCGGCAAAGGGCTTTTAATAGGCATTGAACTGGTAGAAGATAAAGCGACAAAAGCACCGCTTGATAATGCTCAAGTCTCAAACATTGTAGGTTTGTGCAAACAAAAGGGGCTGTTGGTCGGAAAAAATGGAGACACGGTGGAAGATTATAACAATGTCGTGCAATTGTCGCCTCCGTTAAGTATTTCTGAAGAAGATTATGAGTTTATCGTCCAGACGTTAAAAGAAGTTTTCCGTTATCAATTCGATTCTTAAAATTATTTGCCGTAAAGGAGTTATAAAGATGGAAGTTTTATATCAGGATTTTGAAAAGGTTTTAAAGGCCAGTACATCCGTGCAGAAAATGTATATCGATGGAAAATGGATTGAGAGCTCGACAAATGAACACAGAGAAGTATTTAACCCAGCTACCAACGAGTTAATAGCAACCGTAACAGAAGGAAGTACAGAAGAGGTGGATATCGCAGTAGCGGCTGCAAAAAAAGCTTTTGAAGAAGAGTGGAAAACCACATATGCAAGAACAAGAGCCGACTATTTACTACAGATCGCCAACAAGGTGAAAGAACGCAAAGAAGAGTTTGCCATGCTTGAAACGTTAAACAACGGAAAAATCTTTGAAGATTCTATGGTCGATGTTGAAGATGCGATTAATCAATTTGAATATTATGCTGGTTTGGCTACAAAGCCGCACGGCCAAACGTATGAAGTACCAGATGAAATTCAGGCTATGGTAGTTCGTGAACCAGTAGGGGTAGTAGCGCAAATTGCCCCGTGGAATTTCCCCCTGGTTATGGCTACACAAAAAATGTCAGCGGCCCTCGCGGCAGGTTGTACCGTTGTCGTAAAACCCGATAAAAAAACGCCGTTGACATTAATCCGCTTGTTTGAAGTTATAGACGAAGTCGGTTTGCCGAATGGAACTGCCAATTTAGTTCTCGGAGAGGGATCGGTGGTAGGTGAACGTATGGCCAATCACCCAGACGTGAACAGAATATCTTTTACGGGGAGTACAGGAACTGGAAAGAGAATTATGAAAAATGCTGCAGATTCATTAAAAAGAATTGGTCTGGAATTAGGCGGAAAGTCACCTAACGTAGTATTTGCAGATGCTGATTTCGAGACGGCCGTCGATTATGCACTGCTCGGCATTTTCGCCGGGGCCGGCCAGATATGCTCGGCTGGATCGAGGTTAATACTGGAAAAAAGCATTTATGAAGAATTTGTTCAGGAATTAGTAGCACGTGCTGAGAAAATTACCGTCGGCCCGGGTTGGGAAGAACAAACAGAAATGGGGCCTATAATTTCAAAACAACAACTAGAATGGGTCCTTGATTATATTCAAGTTGGTTTGAATGAAGGAGCCACCTTACTATGTGGGGGCCATCAATTGCAAGAAGGCGTGCATAAACAAGGCAATTACGTAGCACCAACGATTTTTACCAATACTACTCCGGATATGCGCATTGTGCAGGAAGAAATTTTTGGTCCTGTGTTAGTGATTCAAACATTTGAAACAGAAGACGAAGCTATCGCTTTAGCAAATGGGACCGAATTTGGCTTAGCAGCAGCCGTGTTTACCAATGACGGGGCAAAGGCACAGCGGGTAGTGAAGAAATTCCAGGCTGGTATTACCTGGATTAATACGTATCATCCTACGTTCAATGAAGCGCCTTGGAGTGGCTATAAGCAGAGTGGGATTGGTGGGGATCTGGGAACGTTTGGCTTTGAAGAATATTTATGCAAAAAACAAATTAACACTGCGTTGGAAGTAAAGCCTTCCGGTTTTTATAAAGGTTAAGACAAGCAGTAGGAGGCATGTTATGCCAAATTTCGATATTGTGGTAATGGGGGCAGGAATTATAGGTTGCAGCGTGGCTTATTACTTGTCAAAAGAAGGGTTCAAGGTAGCTCTGATTGATAAAGGCGATGTTGCTTCAGGAACATCAAGCCGGTGTGATGCCGTCGCCCTGATTTGTGATAAAAAGCCCGGGATTGATACAGAGATGGGCTTTAAAAGCATTCAGCTTTACAAACAATTAGCAAAGGAATTGTCGTTTGACTTTGAATTTTCCTCCAGAGGCAGCCTGTATGTTTGTGAAACAGATCAAGAAATGGAAATTGCCCGGGCTTACGTCAATGAACAAACAGCAGCCGGTTATGAAATGAAAACGGTGGATTCACACGAACTTTTTGATATCGAACCTCACCTTGCTAGGGATCTGGCGGGCGGCATTTGGACTCAAGTCGATTCCACGATGAACCCGTATCTTGTCTGTTACGCATTTGTAGAAGAGGCTAAAAAATACGGACTGGAACTATTTGCAAACCAAGAAGTGAAAGATATTCAGCAGGGCCCTGATGGCAAGGTGGAGGCGGTAATTACCAGTGAATCGAAAATTTACACCCAAAAAGCAATCAATTGCGCTGGTGTTTGGGCAGCGAAGTTAGGCGACATGGTGGGCATCGATATACCCATCCGGCCGCGTAAAGGCATGATTCTGGTATCGGAAAAGACAGAAAAGATTGTTCACCAAAAAGTACACGAATTTGGATACATGCTCTCCAAATTTGAAGATATTAATTATTCTAGAAATGTGAGCGACCGGGTCAAGGATAACAATATCGCTTTTACGATTGAACCGACAGAAGCAGAAAATTTTCTGCTTGGAGGACACCGTGCGTTTAAAGGCTATGATATCAGTTCGGAAAACGAAGTAATGCAGGGGATTGCCGAACGGGCTTTGCGTTTTTTACCGGGTCTTAAAGACGTAAGCTGTATTCGTTCCTATGCGGGGGTCCGACCATGGGTCGTGGATCATCTTCCTATTGTTTCGGAAGTAGAGGAGGTGCCCGGCTACTATATAGCGAGCGGGCACGAAGGAGATGGCATCAGCATGGCACCAATCACAGGGAAGATGATGGCCCAGCTGGTATTGGAAAAGGAAACAGATTTCAACATTGAACGATTAAATTTTTCCCGCTACAAAGAATCAGCGGCAACTTAATAAATCCTAGGAGGAATTGCAATGTTTAAACCTACAGGAATGATCCCAGCTATGCCAACACCGATGGACGAGGGAGGAAACATTGATTTTCAGGCATATGATAAGCTCATCAATCATTTAATTGAGGGAGGCGTGCATTGCCTGCTTGCTGGAGGAAGTACAGGAGAGTACTCTTTAATGTCGATGGATGAGCGAAAGTCTGTATTGGAAGCCGCAGTTAAATCCGCTAACGGAAAAGTACCAATTATGGCTGGAACAAGCGCTCACCGGACGGAAGAGACTATTGAATTAACGAAATACGCAGGTGATATTGGAGCTGACTGCGCTCTGGTCATTAACCCGTATTACCTGAAAACTAGTGAACAGGGAATCATTGACTATTTTAAAGAGATCGCTGAAGCGTCAGATATAGGAATTGTGATTTATCATTACCCGGATGCTACAAGCGTGGAGCTTTCCCCAGAACTGATTGCAGAAATAAGTAAGATTGATGGTGTTGTCGGGGTGAAAAATACGACCGATCAGGAGCATACGTGCAAAGTTATCGCTCTCACAAAGGATCAGGAGGATTTCGCGGTTTTAACTGGATTTGAACACCTTATCTTGCCGACCTTGGCTGCAGGCGGGGATGGTGCGACTGGTATTGTGCATAACTTGGTTCCAAAAGAAATTGTAGAAATGTATAGCCTGTTTATGAAAGAAGATACTAAAGGCGCGTTGGCAATCAATCAAAAACTGCTGCCTCTTTACGATTACGTAGAAGCAGAGCCGGTACCGGGTCCTGTCAAAGCCGGCTTAGACATTCTCGGTATTAAGGGCGGCTCCGTTAGAAAACCACTGGTGCCGGCCTCCGAAGAATTGAAAAGTAAAATGGCAGACACCTTGGCTGAATTAGGATACGAAGTAAAGACGGTATAAAAAAGGTTGAAGAGCGCTTCTTAACAAGCAGCGCTCTTTCCTTAAAATTTTCCAAGAGAGAATGGGAAGTGAGAATTTGATTAAAAATCAAAGACCCCGCTACGGCTATGTGAATGAAAATTCCGATTCTGTTATTCATATGAAAAAAGGTCATTACGTTTCAGGTTTTTCCGTAGGCATTTTATTTTTGGATGATTGCTGGTATCCCACTGTTCCAGGAAACGTGGCCAATTTGTCTACGTATGATTTCCCAGTCGTGATGAAAGTCGTTCCTAATTGCACCCAGGAACGTATTCACCGGGGGGACCCGACACTAGTCGAAGATGTCATTGCTGCCGCCCGGCAGTTGGAAGACGAAGGAGCAAAAGTTGTCTGCGGAGCATGCGGATTTTTCGGCAATTATCAAAAGGAGGTTGCTGAAGCTGTAGATATCCCCGTGTTCATGTCGAGCATGGTGCAGGCGCCTTGGATCCAGGTAGGTATAAAATCCAGTCAGGATATTGGTGTTTTAACTGCTGACAGCAACGGCCTGACAGACTCCCTGCTTCAAAGCTGTGGCATCGTGGATCCCACCAGGCTGAAAGTGAAAGACTTGAGCACTATGTCAGAATTTTCAGCTATTGTAGAAAGCCGAGGCAGTTTTGACAACAATGTTGTGCGGCAGGAAGTGGTAGATGCGGCTCAGCAGTTGATAGAAGAGCACCCATCGATCGGGGCAATTTTACTGGAATGCAGTGATTTACCTCCGTATGCGGTTCACATCCAGCAGTCAATCGGCCTTCCGGTCTTTGATTTTATTACAATGATCGAATGGGCGCATAAGGCGACAGCACAAAAGCCATACAGCGGTTTTATGTAAAAAGGAGGCAACCCAGCATGCAGGAGGAAGACGTTATTATTTGCCGGTGCGAAGAAGTGTCGCTGAATACGATTACTGAAACGGTGCAGGAATTTCAATGTTCTCCTAGAGAGATTAAGTTACGGACCAGAGCTGCTATGGGGTATTGCGGTGGAAGAACATGCAGGCCGATGGTAGAGGAAATTGTAAGAACAATCAACGGCCAGGCCCCCGAAGATAACAGTCAGCTTAGTTATCGTGCTCCAGTTCGGCCAGTAACTTTTGGACAGTTGGGAGGCGGAAACGATGGAGACAAGGATTAAGCGTCACCCTGTATTGGAAGACTTAGATAACATGGAAGCTGTCACTATCTACTTTAATGATAAGCCTTACGAAGCTTTCCAAGGAGACACCATCGCTTCGGCGATGATGGCTCAAGGCGTGAGAACGATTCGAAAGCATGAAGTAAGCGGGAAAAATAAAGGCATTTACTGCAATATTGGCCACTGTTTTGAATGCCGTGTCCGACTTGACGACAGCAAAGTAGTGCGGGCATGCCTCACTCCCGTGAAAGACAACATGGAGATTTATTCATTAACAGATTTTGCAAAGGGTGAGACAGACTAATGTTAAATCTTTTAATTGTCGGAGCAGGACCTGCCGGTCTGAAAGCTGCTATTGAAGCAGCCAAGAAAGGTCTTTCTGTCAAAATTGTTGATGAATTCCCAAGAGCCGGCGGCCGGCTGCTCGGGCAGCTTCACCAGGAACCGGACGGAGAATGGTGGAACGGAATTAAAGAAAGCAATCAATTGTATAATGAAGCTTTACGTTTAGAAGTGGAAGTGAAATGTGAAGTATCTGTCTATGATATAAGTAAAGAATATTTCGGGTGGCAAATATACACGACCACCGGAATAATAAAAAGCGAGCATCTTCTTTTAGCCACCGGGGCGTCGGAAAGCCCAGTTCCAATACAAGGATGGACGAAACCGGGAGTCATGTCCATCGGGGCCGCCCAGGTGATGGGCAATGTGCATCGGGTGAAGCCCGGCAACTCCTGTGTCGTAATCGGTGCGAATGTTTTATCGATGGCTATAGCGAATGAATTAAAGATGTGTGGAATTGAGGTCAAAGAAATCATTATTCCAAAAACGGAAATGGTGAATCAGGAATCAGGGCACCCGGTTAAAGTGCTGGCGTCATTGATGAAATTAACTCACCTGGCACCGAACGCTTTACTCAGGCAGCTAGGGAAATTAGGACAGAAGGTGCCTCCAGAGCTGGCGGTAAAATTTTATCCCAACAAAGGAATTAAAATGTTCGGCATACCTATCCGTATAAAAAAAGCTGCGGTCGAAATTACCGGCATAGAAGAAGCAGAGGGCGTTAAAACAGCTCAGGTCGACAAAAATGGTCGAATAAAACCTAATACCGAAAAAATCACAAAAGCAGACTTTGTCTGTATCGCCGGTGGTTTAACCCCTATGGCAGAGCTTGCTGCTATTGTTGGTTGTGATTTCCGTTACGCTAAAGAACTCGGAGGCCATATTCCGGTTCATGATGAAAAAATGCAGACAACGGTACCTAACCTTTTTGCAGCTGGAAATATTACTGGGATAGAGAGTGCGAAGGTGGCAATGGCCCAGGGCAAAGTAGCAGGATTAACCATTGCTTCAAAAGTCCAGCAATTGAACGGCTCATTCCAAAAAGAATTAGAGCAGGCAATAGAGGAAGTAAGAAAAACAAGAGAAGAAGCATTAATTCAATTCCAACCTGGCATTGCAGAAGCCAGAGACAAGATGTACCAGGAAACAGACATTCATCACGAAAACAACAAAATAGCTCAAATATAAAATTCAAACATTGGAGTGGAAGTATGAAAGTTCTTTTAGTAGGAGCAAATGGAACGTTGGGAAAAGCAGTACAGCGGGAACTTGAGCCTGATACAGAGATTATCCGCGCTAACCGTTCGGAGGGAGATATTCAGGTTGATATTACTTCTGAAGAAAGCATTAAAAACATGTTCCAGGAGACCGGGCCCCTCGATGCAATAGCCTGCACGGCTGGAGGAGCGCACTTTGGCTTAGTAGAAGAAATGACTCCGGAAGAAAACCTTGTAGCGGTTAACAGTAAGCTTTTGGGTCAGGTCAATTTAGTTCTTCTCGGTTTAAATTATTTAAATGACCAGGGCAGTATTACTTTAACAACTGGAGTTTTAATGGATGACCCGATTGTAAAAGGAGCTTCATCAGCAATGGCTAATGGCGGAGTCCGGGCCTTTGTGAAATCTTCAGCCATTGAACTGCCGAGAGAAATACGAATTAACTCCGTCAGTCCTACTATGGTCATTGAATCAAAAGAAAAATACGGACCGCTGTTTCAAGGATTCAAGCCAAGAGAAGCGAGGGACATTGGTTTAGCATTTCGAAAAAGTATCTACGGAAAACAAACCGGCCAAAGCTATGAAGTCTATTAAGTAAAAGAAGGAAGCTCCAAAATAACCTTAAGATGGAGGTGGCCTGCATATTAAAAATGTAATAGTGATTACTGGTGCAGGAAGCGGTCTTGGGAGAGCTTTAAGCCAGCAGTTTCTGCAAGCAGGCTACCACGTTTGTCTTTTAGGAAGAACGAAAGAAAAACTCCAGGAGACCGCTTCGTCGAGCGAAGGTTCTTACTCCCTGCATATGGTAAATATCGCAAATGTTCAAGAAGTTCGTCAGACGATACAAGAGATTTTAGACGATCTTGGAAAAATTGACTGTTGGATTAATAACGCAGCAGTGGGCGTTTTCCATCCGCTAATATCATTAACAGAGCACGAAATTAATAATATGATTGATATTAATTTAAAAGGAAGTATTTTCTGTACAAAAGAACTACTGCAGTTATATGAAAACAAGAAAATCCGGGTGGTCAATATCGTTTCAAACTCAGGTCTTATGGCAAAGAAAGACGAATCTGTATATGGTGCAAGTAAGTTCGGTTTGCGTGGGTTTACCGAAGCATTGGGAGAAGAATACAAGGAAGACGAGAACGTTTTCTTCACCTCAGCTTTTATGGGAAATATGAAAACGAATCTATGGAAACATACAGAGATAGAAGAAGACAAAGTGAAAAAGTATACGCCGCCTGAAGCATTAGCAGAACAGATAATAGATAGTATTGTCAATGTTCGGAATTTTCATACAGAAGAATTAACAATGACACATTACTAGCAATATGATTGTAAAAAAGAGAGAAGACCGCTTTATAAGGTAGAGAGGGTAGGAGTATTTAATCACATGATGCCATACTAAATTATTTCAATCCTTGCTGGATTGATGGGGGCATACAATGATGGAAAATTTCTTAAACATGATAAGTGGATGGGTATGGAATCAATACTTTATATATTGTTTTCTAGCAATTGGTTTATTTTTCACTATCATGACAAGGTTCGTTCAGGTCACGCATATTAAAGACATGTTTTATCACTTAATGCGTGGAGGCTCTTCAGCGAGCGGGGTATCTTCTTTTCAGGCAATTTCTTTGTCGCTCGGCAGCCGGGTGGGCACAGGCAATATTGCCGGCGTTGCTACAGCAATCGCTTTAGGAGGACCCGGAGCGGTCTTTTGGATGTGGTTAATGGCTTTTTTTGGTTCTGCGACATCTTTTATTGAGGTAACCTTAGCTCAAATTTATAAGAGCAAAATTAACGGTCAGTATCGCGGCGGGCCTCCTTATTATATTGAAAAAGGACTGGGACTCAAAAAATATGCCTTAGTATATGCGGTTTTGGCTATTTGCGCTAAAGGATTCTTTCTCATGAACATTCAATCAAATACTATCGCAGTATCTGCATCTTCTGCTTTTGGTATTAACACAGAAATCGTAGGTATTATCATTGTATTGATGCTGGCTTTAGTCATTTTTGGCGGAGTAAAACGAATTGCAAGAACAGCAGAGTTCCTGGTTCCGTTTATGGCAATTGGATATATCATTGTGGGTTTAATTGTCATAATTGCTAATTTCGACGCCATTCCTGCAGTTTTTTCATTGATTGTTTCAAGTGCTTTCGGTGCCCAGGCTACATTCGGCGGTATTGCCGGTGCGGCGATCGCATGGGGCGTTCAGCGGGGCTTTTTCTCCAACGCTGCCGGCTCTGGTGGCGAAACCTTTGAAGGCGGTGCCGCAGAGGTTTCACACCCTGCTAAACAAGGACTTGTGCAGGCGCTTGCTGTGTATTTCGATACTTGGATTATCTGCTCTATGACAGCATTTATGATCCTTATCACCGGGATGTTTAATGTGCAGCCGGGAAGTGGTCCTACATTAGCTGAAAATGTTCCAGATACTGAAGCAGGCCCCGTTTACACCCAACTGGCTGTAGATTCTGTACTTCCTGGATTTGGTTACGTGTTCCTGGCAATTGCTTTGTTCTTCTTCTGCTTTACCACAATGCTTTCTTACTACTACAAATCTGAAACGAGCTTAACGTATATTGCTCAAGGATGGAAAGACAAAGGCGCAAAGGCTAACGTTCTGTTGAAGCTTTTAATATTGGTTTTCGTTTTCACAGGCTCTGTCGTAGCTACAAGTACTGCGTGGACGCTAGGTGATATTGGACTTGGAAGTATGGCCTATCTCAACCTTATTGCATTGTTGTTTATGTACCGTCCGGCATTAGAAGCCTTAAAAGATTACAACGAACAAAAGAAAGCCGGTATGGATCCTGTATTTGATCCTGAAAAGTTAGGAATCAAAAACGCAGACTTTTGGGAACGGGATTATGATTACGATAGCTTGGAAGAGAAGAAAAAAGCGAAGTAAAAATTTAAAAAGTAAGGATTTTAACAGAAACGAGGAGGAATTCTATGCGTATCGGAGTACCTAAAGAAGTAAAAAATAATGAACATCGCGTGGCCCTTACTCCAAATAACGTAACCGTATATAAACAAGCGGGCCACCAGGTTTTTGTAGAACGAAACGCAGGAACAGAAAGCGGCTTTCCTGACGAAGAGTATATTAATGCGGGGGCTGTTATGGTGGCTGGGGCCGAAGAAGCCTGGAACGTAGATATGGTCATCAAAGTAAAGGAACCGGTGAAAGAAGAGTACCAGTATTTTAAAGAAAATCTTATTTTGTACACGTATCTTCACTTGGCCGCAGAGCCTTCACTTACAAAAGCTTTACTGGATAATAACGTAACGGCAGTTGCTTATGAAACGATTCAATCGTCGGACCATACGTTGCCATTATTAACGCCGATGAGTGAAATTGCGGGTCGGATGGCCACCCAGGTAGGAGCGGAGTTTCTAGAGAAAAACAAAGGTGGAAAAGGCATTTTACTGGGCGGAGTACCTGGAGTGCCGAGCGGAGAAGTGGTTATCATAGGCGGAGGGGTGGTAGGAACGAACGCGGCAAAAATTGCTTTGGGATTCGGAGCTAATGTAACCTTGCTGGATATCAGCGCAGAACGTCTACGGGCGATTGATAACCAATTTCAGGGCCAGATCAATACAGTCGTATCCAACCCTTTAAGTGTAGAACAAGCTGTTCGGAAAGCTGACTTACTCGTTGGAGCAGTTCTGGTGCCGGGTTCAAAAGCTCCGCAAATTGTCACAGATGAAATGGTTAAAAATATGGGAGAAGGATCGGTTATCGTGGACGTAGCGATTGACCAGGGTGGATCCATTGAAACCATTGACCGGATTACTACCCATGAAAACCCAACTTATGTCCGGCACGGGGTGGTGCACTACGCCGTAGCAAACATGCCGGGGGCTGTAGCCCGTACCTCTACGATAGCTTTAACCAATGTTACTACTCAGTTTGGTTTGCAAATAGCCTCAAAAGGCGTAGAAGACGCAGCACGAGAGAATACTGTCTTAATGAAAGGCATTAACACGATCCGGGGAAAAATCACGATAGAAGGAGTAGCTGTGGCTCATAATTTTCCTTATGCTGATGTATATGAAGAACTGCAAGACAAAGAGGTACAACAAGCAAAAGTTTAATGTTTAGCTTTTAGGATACAGCCATTTAAAATCAGGAGCCTTCTTTGAATATAAAGAAGGCTCCTGATTTTCCTTGAGATAAAATAGAAAAATAAAAGCTCATGTCTGCATTTCTTTAAAAATGTAGTTATAATATACAATGTTGTGCTTATCGTTGAATTAACTGCTAATTTTTAAAGGGGATTACTATGAAAACAAATCAGATAAAAATGACCCGGAGAAAAGAAAAATACTTTACTTTCTTACTTATTATGGTCGTCCTGCTTATTGCTTCAACTTTGAGATCTCCCATTACATCTGTCGGACCGCTCATTCCCTTTATACGGGAAGACTTAACGGCTCCCAATGCGTTAATCGGCACAATTAATACACTGCCACTAATAGCCTTTGGGCTTTTTTCTCCTTTCATCCCGGGGATCGCCCGTAAGTTTGGCATGGAGAAAACGCTATTATTTGCAATGATTTTACTTACTATCAGCATTGTAATGAGATCTGTGGCCGGGATTCCGTTGCTGCTTTTAGGTACATTGCTTACCGGTGCTGCTATCGCCGTAGGCAATGTGTTAATGCCGGGGCTTATTAAATTAAGCTTTCCTTACAGGATCGGTTTCATGACAGGCATTTATTCGGTCTGTATGAACGTTTTCGGGGCTTTAGCCGCGGGCATTGCTGTTCCTTTCACGGATATAGGGTTTATTTCATGGAGAGAATCTTTGCAAATTTGGAGCATGATTTCTGCGGTAGCCGTGATTGTGTTGCTCCTAAGGTTACCGGTCATGTCTTTAAACCGGTTGAAGCCTGGAAAAGTGGAGGAGCGAAATAAAAGCGGAGTTTTAAGGTCAAAAACAGCCTGGGGAGTGACCCTGTTTATGGGGTTACAGTCCTTTATTCCATATAGTTTATTCACCTGGCTGCCCGATATTTTAATATCAAAAGGATATTCAGAAACGGAGGCGGGGTGGCTGGTTGCTCTTTACCAAGTAGGCTTGATTCCAACTACTTTTATTGCTCCTATTGTGGCAGATAAAGTGAAAGACCAAAGGGTGTATGCTTTTTCCGCAGGTCTAATATTTTTCATAGGCATTTTTGGTATCCGATTTTTGAATGATGCGTACATTCCTCTTTTTCTCGTAATCGCTGGAATTGCTGCTGGGACGACTTTCAGTCTGGCAATGATGTTTTTTGTGCTGCGGACAAATACTGCCAGTGAATCTGCGAATTTATCAGGTATGGCTCAGTCTTTTGGGTATTTAATCGCTGCCACCGGGCCGATCGCTTTAGGATTGGTAGCAGATATTTTTGAAAGCTGGAATGCGCCTTTAAATATTTTGCTACTGATTTCATTAGGTATTGCGGCAGCAGGATTAATTGCAGGAAAAGATACTAAAATAGCTTATGAGTAATATGGGAAGTTAACAAATCTAGATACTTTAAGAACCGGAAAATGTGCTGGCCGACAGTAAATTGGCCAGCACATTTTCCGTGCCTTTTCTTTTTCACCCGCAGGCCTGTTGCCAGCATTTTTCGGTCTAAAGACTTCCTAATGCCGATCGAATAACAGCATTAGGAAGTCTTTTAATTCCCGTATCGAAAAATACCAAAAAAATGTTTAATTTTATGTTTACGTTTAAGTAAACATAAAATATATTTAAATAAATTCTAATATTGTTTGTTTTAGTGAGGTAAGAGAGCATAATCCGTCTAGGGAGTATAAAGACAAATGTGAAATTGTGATCCTTATTCAGTTGGTTTTTCGACAGCTATTTAATCTAATCTAATCTAATCTAATCTTCTCAGAAGAATTTTTATCTATTGAGTAACCTTTGAGAGTTCTGAGGCAAACCCTAGAATATAAAATGGGGCAATAATAAGAAAGATGGAATGATCAAGTTTAAAGGTTATAATTTATAGTTAACATAAGATATGTTATCGGAAGTTAATGGCTTTTATCTCAATATGTTAAGTAATCTTCGTGTTTTGAGACAAAATAAAAAGTGTTTTCAGAGATGCACATTATTTTAATTTGGTTCTTTTGATTCTCAGTCTTTACACTTTTTCAACTATTATGATAAACTAATCATATAAAAGTTCAATATCATTCTCATCACCAAAAGAAAGCGCTCAGATGTCGACACCATCTGAGCGCTTTTTCTGTTGCTATTATCGCCTGTTCTTGCATTTTTTGCGTATTCGCTTAAGCAACACATCCGCAAATACGATTCCTAACACCGTAGACGCGAAAGGAAACAGAAAATGCATCAATAAAAGTTCAAATATCATGCTCATCACCTCCCTTCTGACACAAATTTCGCCAGAAGGTGAACAGGCGATAAACACTATTATACTAGGGTTTAATTAGCAATGAAAACCATATTTTCTCTGTTTATATTAGTTTAAATAACATTAGTTATTTAATTATTTACGTAAACATAAACATAAACGTAAATAATTATTGAAGAATATAGATTCTCCAATAATTTTAAAAGCTTTTAAAAGGGCCGAATATCAAGTAGCGAGATTTGCATTTGATAAGACAACGCCCCGTCAATCTATATCTAAATGCAACACAGAGCGATTCTCGGCACAAAAAATTTAATAAAAGCAGTGAAAAGCATCAAAATACAATCTATGATTCAATAATTATTGTTCTGATGGCTGAATATACTCCCCTATTTCTTCTATTATATACTGAATACAATCATTTTCTTTGAATTTGTCATCATATGCTAAATAAACAGTGAAATCTTCTGCTTCCTGGGAATTAAGTGTGAGTTTGTATTCATTAAGAGTTAAAAAGGAATCGAAAACCGTTAAAGCAGTCCGTTTATTCCCGTTTCGAAAAATATAACCACCTCGTGCAATGGAATGATAATAGCAGCAAGCTTTCTCTGGAATGGAAGGGTACATTTCTTCGCCGTATAGCTCTGTTTTTGGACGATGCAACATCGTTTGGAAGCTTTCGTATTGCTTAACTCCTGCTTGATCACTGTCGTTATATATTTCCATAATAGTATAATGAATGAAGAGAATTTCTTTTTCGGAAAAGTAAAATACCTCCATAAATTAATGCCCCCAAGCCATCACCTGTTTTTTAAGTTACGAAGTGCGTCGTCATATTTATCGACGGCGCGATTCATTGCTTGTAACACGTCTGGGCGTACGCCTTTCGGTAAGGAATGATTCACTTTTTTCATAATAATTTCCCCAGTTTCTTCATTATAATAGACATTAAGTTCATCGCCTTTAGCTAACTCCAGTCGATCAGCAATCGCTTTAGGGATTCCAGCTGAAAGACTATTTCCTGATTGGTTCAATCGGCGGGTGTATCTTTTCTCTGCCTGCGTCATCTTAGACGTCTCCTTTCTTATTCAAAAAGGTTCTCTGTTTACCATTTCTCAAAAGTATATATTGTAAGTATAGTATATATAATAACTATTATTAACACAATCCTTGATAATCATAAAAATTGATTTTAATTTCACATACCATAATTATCTTCACATCAAGAACATCGCTAAAGGAATACATATAGTTTTTTCTTTTTTGAAGAAAATGGGGCCAGTTTCAGACCCTGATATAACCCTAAGGAAATGTTGTATTTCCTTAGGGTTTGGCATAATCAAAGACAATGAGCCTATCAACCGAACGAACGTTCCAATTGGTTCTGTTTCAAATTAAATGTTTTTATATAAGATATACGATACGTGAAATTAAATAATCATTCTAGAAAAAACGAACAATATTAATTCAAATTGTTTATTTTTTCTAGAATGATTAAAATGTGAATATTTGAGAAGGAGAAGAAAAATGAAAATAGATTTATAAAACATTTGAACCAGATATTGAAAAATATCACAAGCCAAAAATAAACGAATTTTATTTAATTACCTCAATCCATCCTATTAATTTAGTTTTATAGTCACTATGTTGAGATATTAGCCCTTTGTGTATTAATTCTCTTTGTAGCATAGGTAAGATGGCATCGTTCAAAAAATTCTTTCCTTCTTCAACTTTTTTTTGACCCACATAAGATGGTAAATCAAAAAAATTCTCAATTTGTTTTTCCCATCTAGGAATTCGAATACCTTCTTCATTAACAGCTATCTGAATTAGATGAGCTTTAGTCTCTTTTTTAGCATTGGTTATTTCAATATACCAAATTGAAATAACTCCTGAATTACCTTCATTAGATTGAACTCTTATTCCGATCTCTTCGGGTTTAAAATTTAAATATTTTAAGAGCAATCCTTCAACAAAAGGATGGTCTAACCCTAGCAATGCTAGATTATTTTCCTCTAAAGAATCTTCTCTATTATTGGTAAAACGAATCGTAGAGTTAGTAGGCGTGAAAACTTCACTCCTACCTTTTCCTAAATTTTTGTATTCACCACCGTCCACTTGAACAGCTCTTTTAACAAACTCACCAATCTGATCCAAACTACTCTTCACATCAGAAAATGGTTTATAATCATCTAAACTGAATTTATCAAGATCTTGAAACAATTCAAAAACTGCTTTTCTAGCTGTATTAGCATTTAGAAGTGCTTGATCCAATTCAAATTGTGTTCTTTTTAACAAAGGGTCGTTTAAAGCATTCATATATAACTTTTCATAATTTAATTGCTCGGACATTTGACCTAAAATTTGACTTTGAAGATCTTCTGCAATGTTCCCATAATTATCTACTTTCCCTAAAGTTTTGGCAACTTGCTTTAACTTATCTTCAAGCAACAAGAAAATTTTACCCTCAATCGTGTCTGATAATATTAAATTAAAAACTTGAGCTGTATGCTTTTGACCATACCGATGAATTCGTCCAATTCTTTGTTCTAAATCCATTGGATTCCATGGCAAGTCAAAATTAAATAAAACATGAGAAAACTGCAGATTAATACCTTCTCTTCCTGCTGCAGTTGAAATCAATATCTTAGGCCCATCTTTCCTTTGAAAACGTCTTTGAGAAGCAATTTTTGCTTTATGATCCCCACCTTTTAAGACGGTGACCCCTTGATTTGGATAAGCTCTTTCAATTTCTTCATTTAACATGTCAACTGTTCCTAAATATGTTGCAAATATTACTATCTTTTCTTGCGAATTTGAACGCCACAAGGCGCCAAGTGCATTAATTAATTTTTTCACTTTAGTTTCTTGATCATGAGGTATTTTTGATAAAACGTACCTAATTCGATTTCTTTCTTCTGGCAAAGCTATATCAACTGATCGAATAGCAATATCTTCTGCATTAGCCATGTCAATTTCATTAGTATCTTTTCTTGAAATTATCTTCAAATTTTCCTCATCAAATTTCTTAAGTATTTTTCGCTTATAATCAGTAAAAATGTGCTCAAGTTCAATGTTATCCTTTTGGTCGTTTTTTAATTGAAGTTCTTCTCTTATAATTTCTCTTGCTTCCTCATATGCTTTATCTCTTAGCTCTATTTCTAAGTTTGTGTCATGTACAATACCCTCTTGAATAGTAAGAGCTAATAGTCTTCTTCGTAAAGTAAGATTAACTGCTGCAAAACTTGAAGCAGCTATTTTTTGAAATATAGTCATAACAAACCCTAGAGCTCTTCCTTTTCCATTTTGCTTTTTGGCAAGTGCAAATCCGTCAGTAATATAATCTTTCAAAGCGTTGTAGAACTCTAATTCTTCCTCTGTCATAACAAAAGATTCTGTATGCACTAGCCTCCTTGCAAATAATGTAGAACCATCCGGTTTACAAGCGTCAGCTTTTGTTCGTCGATAGACAATTTCGTTTAAGCGATGACGATTTTCAATCATATCATCGTCATTGTAAAATAATGTGGGATTTAAAAGTTGAATCATCATCCAAAAACGGAAATTATCCCCTTGGTGTGGAGTGGCTGATAACAATAAAATATCTCTCGTTAATTCTTTTAATATTTCAGCAAACTTATAATTTTCCGTTTTTTTTATTTTTGTTCCATTCTTATAGGCGCTTAAATGATGTGCTTCATCAAAAACTACTAAATCCCAATGTGGTGCTTCTTTTAATCTATTAATTCTCGATTGCCTTTTTAAAGTATCAATACTTGCTATTAATCGATCATGCTTAGCAAAAGCGTTAGAACGTCGATCTGTTACATCACCTTCATTACCAAAGACTTCAAAACCAAGATTAAAAACCTCGTTTAACTCTTCATGCCAATTATTTACTAATCCTGCCGGGACTACTATCAATGCGCGGTTTAATTCTCCTCTGCTTGCTAATTCTCTTAAAATTAAAGCTGTTTCGATTGTTTTTCCGAGGCCAACTTCATCTGCAATTAAGTACCTTCTTGGTGAAGCAGTGGCTACACCATGTGTAAGAACTACTTGATGAGGTAATAAATCAATTTTAGCAGATGTCAAAGCGACAGCGCTTTTCATTAGAGGCAAACTATGGGCTTGATACACTAAACGAGCTCTTTTATTACGCATTTCACTTGAAAAAGTACTTACAACGATCTTTTCAGATCGGCTTAAAACAGGAGTAATTGCATCAACTGGAACTTGAAATTCACCCAGTTTAAAGAATACCTGTATGAACCCTTCACGAGGGGGAGAAATTATGATTCCTTCGCCATATTCAGAATGAAAAATTCGTGCTCCAGTATTATAAATCATTTTTTCACCATTTTCATGAAATCCTTGGATGATAAATGCCTATACAACCACTGTCACTAATCTCTTTCGCATCTAAATCCTTCCCAATTAATTTTGCATCGGAAGCAGCTCCATTCCATAAGCAACGGCTTAATGGAATTTCCTTTCCTTTGTATTCTCCTTCACATTTCCAGTAATATACATCGTCAGGCATATTGTGCTTTAGTCTATATTGGCCATCAGATAACCAAAAAACTAGTCCACATTGACCCTCATATTCTTGTTGAAATGATAACAGAGAGGAGTAAAAGACTTCTTCTAACCATATTATTACTTCTTCAGGTTTCATTATATCTAAGACTGTATCCAATCCTGCAACTACCATAGCGTTGCCATTAGCAGATAATAGCTCATCAGGCCAGCCCTTCTTATAATATTGAAGGTATTCCCTTACACTATATACCTCATTTGCATTACTTATTGCACTGAGTGCAGAAGAGTCCCAGAGTAGCGAAATGCCACTCCGAGTCCATCTATCAGTATAAATAAAAGAAGACAAAATTATTCCTCCTCCATATCAAAAAGCGCTAGTTGATTGTGCTTTAATTTCGGATTTCTAGCTTCCCAAGCTGTATATATTTGATGTGCTTTTAGAGCCGCCATTTTCATTTCTGAAGAATTACTATTATACATAAACCATTTAATTAGTGAACCAATAGCTGGATGGGGCTTAAAGTTTGGGTTATTTAGCGTTTCATTGATATTAATTCCACTGTCTTCGTATGAGGCTCCTATTAAAAACATTGCTTGTTCATAATCATGGGCCATCCCTCTTCGGGGTTTTCCTTTCCACTCTTTTGCTATTTCTAAAGGTGAAGTCATATAAAAATCACGATTTCTTTCAATACACCAATGTCTACTTATAAAATCAGAAGCAGCTACCCCAGTACCTCTAAGAAAATTTTGCATTTCATTGCGAGGGATACTACTTCTCTTGTCAAATATTCTTAAAAATTGTCGCGTTAACCCTTCCGCTTCAGTAGGCGGGGCTTCAGAATTTTTTTCATATTCGTCAGCAAGGAGTTGATTTATTGCGATTAAAGCTTCTTTGACAGTAAATTCTCTACCTTCTTCAATGAATACTTGACCGTAATGTTTAGAAAAATACTCTAAAGCTTTCCCTCTTTTTATAACCTGCAAATCGGATTCAGATAAACCAGCTTCTAAATGATTAGTCATAAGTTCTTGTAAATGCCGAATATCTCTAATAACTTGCCTACGCATTCTTGCCCAACTTACACGCTCAGGCTTATTAATTCTCTTTCTACAGACATGAATAATATCGTATTCAATTTTCCTGGAACCAAACTGCCCTTTCTCTCCTTTAGTTTCATCACTTCTAATTGGATATGCAGCTTCCAAATAGAAACCTGCGTCAAATAAACTTTCTAGAACAGCAATCCAAGGTTCATCTTCACTATGATGAAACGTAAAGGCTAAAGTTGCTCCTGGCTTCATAACTCGAAATGCTTCTTTCCAACATTCAGTCAATAAACTTTGATAGAATTTATCAGGGTTTTCAGGGTGTCTAGCTTTATTCGAAACTGCTTCCAAAGCTTTCATAGAGTATGCAGACGAGAATTCGTTAGGGTATCTTTCTTTTAATACCAATCTTAACCATACATAGAAAAAGTCGGCTAATTCTGCGTACTGTACATTATCACCAAACGGGGGATCAGTAATGACAAGATCAATTTCACTATCAGAAAAAGAACTGAGGCTTGTTGATGATTCACATAACACATTTGCGTTATTAATTACGGGGTCTTTTGTTGGTACTTTGTATCCTTTTGTAGAAATAGACTCAAATTTATCCGGAGATATTTCTTTAAGATAATGAGTGGGGATAATTTCATTAGGGTTTTCTTTCCACTCTAAAGCTTTAATTATATTATTATAAGAGGATTGAAAGTTTCCTCGTCCTAGAATTGAAAACACACTGTTTTCAACGATGTTCATTTTAGGGTAATAGTTATTGTTACTAAAATGGGGCTCAGGGGTATCCCTAGCTGCATTCCATATACAAAACATATTTTGATTTCTTAGATATTGTTGAGCGGCACTAAGCAACAGCTCTTTAGAATCCCAAGAAAATGCTTCTGCTGTAGATATCGATTTAAAAATTTGACTCAATATTAATAATTGGCGCTTATTAAACATTTTCCACCAATGAGTATAACCATGACTTGGTAAATTATCCCTTTGATGTGTTTGATGACTGAACGGTATTTCACTCTCTGGCCAATAACCTTTTAAATCATTATCTTTTCTAGAATTCCATTCAAGAATAGCATGATTATAATTAAAATATTTATTAGGATTACTAAAAAATCTTCCATTATACGACTTATTATCATTGTCACAATCTGGACAGTAACAATGGAGTGCGTAACTTGACATCGGGGCATCCTTATTCAATGAAGATAAAGCTTTGGATAGTACTTGCTGGGTGCCACAAGAAGAGCAATTAAATTTGCCTCTACCTTTATTTGTTCCTGCTTCTTCATTAGTTTTTATGTTTTCACCTGTATCAGGACACGTAATTTCTTCTGGTAAAACGCCACGTACTTCAATTAATTTTAAGTTTTTAGATCTTTCATTGTGCCAAAGAATTGTATTTTCTGGGTTATCGTCGGAACTCCCTCCGAGAGGAGTGCCATCGTCTCCATAGCCTGAAGACCCTTTTATCCAATTTGGATGTACTAATAGAGAGAAATAAACTTTTTTGTTCTTTGGTTTTATTGCAATATTTTCTAACTTCTCTTCTTTAATACATTTGGGGCACGAGAAACTGGAATCCTCTTTTAATATTGCATGACTTTTCTCACTATCTGCTATTACATAAGGTTCTCCTGGGGCGATTCGAACCTCTTTTTCTTCTATATCAAACTCAAAGTCACAGCACTTGCATTGATAGTTTTCCCATGTCTTCACACTGAGATTTTTATTAGTTACTACCGGTGAATTCATAATAGCAGTTCGGTGACCGCACCCTGTCACTTGACATGGGCCATGTTTTGCCCAGAAAGAATAAATTATTTCAGGGCCCCAATATCGAAAATATGATCGCTCCTCATTCGTCAATTTCATAGGGTCGAAATCATCATCCATTATTTCAAACTTGTACCCTTGTCCTATATACCAGTTCTTCCAACCTGAAAAAGTAGCTATATCCCTATTAAAACTTTTAATATCTTTTTCAGAAGGAGGACCCGTTGTAGAATTACTAATGAATGGCTTAATAGGCACTTCCTTAGTACTAAACTTTAACCACTTTCCTCTATGACCTCTAGGACAGCTACAAGCGAAATAAGGCATAATTTGTGGTTTGACTTCTTTTTCTACATGCTCAGCCAGTTGTTTAAATTCTTCTGTATTAACACTAGAAGTTTCATTTTTTACCCCTAACCATGCTACTGGGTTTAAGTCATTACCGTACATCTGCATGCCTAATCGCGAACCTTCAACTACCGTAGTTCCTCCTCCCATGAATATATCTGCAACTTTGAGATTTTTCATTTCACTATTTTCTTGATGATTACAGTAATAAAGATCCCAAACCTTCTTAGCCGTATCCATATGGTCTTCCGGGGCTTTCATTGCAGCAGCAATAAGTAATGAACGAAAAACACTTGACCTTCGTCTAGCCCACCATTTAGACATTTGATAAATTGGTTTACTTGCGTTACCTTCTATAGCAGCTATTTTGTTTACATATAATATGGGAAAATCGACTTCTAAGGCAGTTTTGGGACGGTTAACATCCCCAAAATCAACAGTTTCTATTAAAGCTTTATTACCCGCATTAACAGTTTTCTGAATTTCCTCTGAATTATTTTCTTTTTTTGTTTTTTTCTCATTCATAATATTGCTCCCTAATTAATATTATCTAGTTATTTTAATAAAAGGGACAGCTACTTCTAACAAGGATAGCCCTCCGTGAGACAAAGTAGGATATCCACCCGCACTTTTCCATTTCCTTCTCCCGAGAGCAAATCGGTAAGAACCGTAGTTGGTATCCAATTGTAAATCCGTTGGCGGTACCCACTCATTCTTTTTATTTTCATGTTTTATGTAACGGCCACTTTTAAAAGTTTTTCTTAAATAGTCACTCTGTTCTTTACTCACAACATCTGGAAACAGGCCCGACGCAGCATAGCCATGATCACTAGTAATAATTAAATCTCTTCCCTGTGTTAGTGATTCTATAAATTCCCAAAAATCATTAGAAGTTAAATTTCTTTGACTATCTTTAACTACATCCCTCACCCCTTTTCCTGGACTAGAGGATGCATGTATTTTATCATCCGGCCATGTATGCCAAATAAACCAATTGGGTTCACTTTTTATTAATAAGCTACAGTCTTTCCAAGGCAAGTCAATACAATCTGTAGTTACCTCATTAATCAAAGGGGACGAGCCACCGTTATTCTCTAATAAAGAACGTTGTTTAAACCCCAAACTTTTTGCAAAAAAAGTTGTCTCGCTAGGTGTTTCAGAACTCGTAATTTTATAATCAACATCATAACCTCTTGCCTTCCCACCTTGTAATAGAAAGGGCATCTCCCTCAAAGATAGCCCATCTAAAATAAGTATTGCTTTACCGTCTTTGGTGGTCTGCCAGAAATCAATAATATTTTCACTAGTTTTATCAGTGTTCATATTATAGGCTTGCCATAAGTCCCAAGCAGAGTCAGACAATAAAGTATCAATATTTTCAATCTTTCTTTCACGTGATATCACTTGTGATTCTATTGGAATTTCACTTATAAACGGTTCTGAGAAAGTTTCATAAAGAAAATTAAAAATATAGTTCCAAGCAGTTCTGTCCTTCTCAGCTAAAATGTATTGCAAAAAATCTGAGGTCATCATTGTTCATCCCCCTTGTCTAAGCTCAAGCTATATTTCAATCCATCAGGTAGAGATTTTAATAAATTTTGTAGCTGGGCTCCTGTCATTTGAGTAACGTTAATAGAAATATTTTCAACAGGAGTGGTAGCTTTAACTCCCCATCGTTCAATGTCCCCCAGAAGGTTTAGGTATGACGTGGGACCACTTGAATAATTTGAAACATTGTTGATCTCAGGATTATTAAATATATCCCCCCCATTGTATGGAAGATCACCGTAACCAAAAGATTTATTAAAAGGCACTTCATTTACTGTTATTCGATCTTTCTGCGAATTATTTTCTTCATTTTTTTCAATTCTAGAAGTCCTCATAGAAACCGTGTTAGGTTTAAAAATAAATGTTTCTTCAAGATGTTTTCCAGTCCCTAGTTTACCCTTCATACGGTGCCATGCTTCCTCAAAAGGCTCGGAAGCGTTAGAACGTAAAGTTTCTAAGCCTCTATTATCAATTGCAATTTTCCCCTTCGCACACATGTTGATAAGCTTTTCTTTTACTTCAGTTTCACCTAGCCAAGGTATACACTCTTTTCCGGAAGGTCGCGGTTCTTTAAGCTCTCGTATTAGTTTACTAACTGGCTCACTTTGTTCAGCGTTAGCTATGACTAATTCCTCAAAATCTTCCGGGATAAATATATGTTCCCTAATAATTTTGTCAATTGCAGAAGGAATTGCTGTGCCCCGCGCATGATGTGCATCTATATGAAACTCGCACTTTTTTGGTTCTTGAAAATTCCAAATGTCTAAAATTGCAAAGCGCTCAAATAATGCATTTATACTTTGTTGGAGTTCAATTCTGTATTTTTTCTGAAGTCTTAAATATTCGTTATTATTTTCTTTCCAATCATTGGCTTTTAAGATTACGCGAGCAAGAATAATCAATTCTTGATTTCTAAATACATTATCTGTGTCTGGAACTGGAAGTAAAAATCTTACTGTATTTCTCTTTGTGGAAACATGTTTACTTAACCATTCTCCGAGTCGGGATTCCATATTACCTTGCATTTGAGGTATAACAATAATAGGGATTCTATTATCCCACCTAGAAGGGTGGTCCCCTTCTTCAAGTTCACTCCAAGGGTCAATTTCCCAATTGTTCTTTAATACTATAATACGATATTTACTGCTAACCTCTTCTGACCCACCAATCAAATAACGAATTTCTTTAGCTAATTGTTCATAGTCTGCACCATCTTGAAACAGTCGATCATTTCTGGCGAAAGCTAAAAGTTTAGCCCTCGGGTTCTCTTCTTCACGAAAAACTAATTTATTGTCCCGCTGATGAATATTAAAACTGTTATTTACAATTGTGTTCAGTTCAAAAGTGAAAGAGTTATCATCTATGGCTTTATCTTGTGTTATATCAACCTGTAATGCTGAGGGCTCTGCTCCCGCCATTTTATCAATTGCCAATGAGCGCAACCAAAGAGCACTGATTATTTGTGAGGCATGCATTGGTCGGGATTCTGCGTATTTCACACCATCTAATACTGCTTCTAAATTTCTTTTAGCTTTTTCTCTTAGATTCTTATGGTACTCATTTGAAACTGAATCTAGAAGAGCAGTTACACCACCTTGGTCGTCATCCACTAGAAAGTTAGCAGCAGTGATAATATTTTTATTGTTATCATGATGTTTGTATAAATTAGCTAAAATTTTTATAAGATCTCTTGTTTCTTGAGCGTCAGTAGCTATTAAGACTTGATCTTCTAACAGCTTTAAAAGTTGAGGTGAAAAAGGCCATGATTCAATAAATGTATTTCTTTCTTTTTCTTTTTCAGATTCAGGAATCTGATTTAACCTTATGTACTCGTTCACATGTACATTGATTAATGTAGAAATATCTTTATCTGATGTATGAACTCGATTTTCGAATAACCGATGTAAGAGAAGACGCTTTCTATCTCTTTTGGTGTACTCGCCTTTAAAATCAATCAATACAGGATTATTTCTATGTATTTGTTGATATGCGTCCGTATTGCCATTACGTACTGAAACCACTAACAATAATAGTTCTGGATGATTATTTGCTACTTCAGCTAATATCTGAATAAAATTAAAAGCCCACTTTTTCCAAGGGTATTGTTTAGTATTAGTGAGTCCATCATACCACGTCTGAAACTCATCCAAAATTATAGCAGTAGGATTACGCTTCGCCATCTCCAATACTAAATCATAGCTAAGTATATCGGTCTGCTTATTCCCTTGTTCTTCCCACCTTCCTCGAATATACTCACCATTTGGATGACGTTCTAATAATATGTCCCACAAAAATTTATATTTTTGTCTTTGTAAACTTTCTGCTATTACAAACATGTCTTCTCTAATTTCAATATTAGATATCTCAGGTTTATTAAGGCGCTTAGCCCAATTGTTGAGCCACTCCTTAGTTTCATAGGGATTGGTAAAAGTGTGATATAGCGCACCCATAAGATGAGATTTCCCTTGGCCTCTAGAACCAATCATAACTACTGGTCTAGCCTGGTCGGGACCTACAGATTCTATTGTTTTAATCAAATCATTAGAAGGATACGTAATTTCTAGAAAATCTGAGGCCTGTTGGTTAACTACGTCGTTAAAGTCAATCATTGTCCCTTTTAATCTTTTTTTTCTAAACTCTTCTCTTAATCTAAGGCCTAACAATTAAATCACTCCAATAATATTTTCATATCTTAATACCTATATCAGTCTTTAAATATTCATGTGTTTTAAAGCCTTGAAAACTAAATGCAAAATTGATTTATTTTTAAAGTATGAGTCCCTATAGGAACCATATCAATAATAGAAATAAAAATTATTTTTAATTTTATTGATGTTATAAATAGTTTAGATATTGGTCTTCAAATTCTTTATATAAACGCTCTTCCTTAAATAAAATTTATTTAAAATTATAGAAAGTGATGAAAGTAGAACGAAAGTATATTAAATTTATTAACTGCGTAATAAGTGATATGCAACGCCTTTTATATGATATTGAACTACGAGGTAAAGTTCCTAGTGCTCACTTTTAAACCAGCATGCTCCCCATAGTTTCTTCTCCGAATGAGATATCGCTCCGTCGTTCGTATCGATGCATGACCTAACATGTCTCGAACCGATGCAAGATCAGCACCGTGCTCTAACATGTAATATGTCGTATAATGACGGCATGTGTGCGGCGTAATAGGATCTCTACGATGCTGTACAAATGGAAATGGTGCTGCGGCCATGAGCTTGCTGAAACGATCCCCTAAGTAATTTACATGATAATGCTCCCCGTTTTTCTTTGGAAAGAATGCAGAGTCTCCTGTAAAGGTTTCTGTGATCATTTCCCGTTTTTTTCGAAAATCTTGGAGGATACGCAACACATCGGCGAAAAGAAAAATCGGCCGCTCTTTTTCTCCCTTCCCCGTGATGTGGAGAAAAAAAGCCCCTTCTGGCGAACGCCATTCTAGGTCGCGCCACTTGGCATTTGCCAACTCTTCAATCCGCATACCCGTGCTTGTTAAAACGACTAACAAGGCATAAGCAAACGAATCTTTTTGTTTGAAATAAGAGAGTAATTCCTGAACTTCGTGCTCATGGAGATCCCGGTCTACTAGCTCCTCTCTCGGTTGAGCAACGGGCGCCATTTTTGTCGTCAAATCGGTTTCTATCATATCTTCCTGCACGAGAAACCGTAGGAATTGTTTAATAACCGTACTATGGCGTGCCAGTGTACTCGCTTTATACCCTTTCTCTCGCTCGAGATGCAACTGATAGGCATAGATACGTTGAGCAGAAATTTCTCTTAACCCTCCGAACGCTTGTACATAAGTAAGGAATGGGACAAGCGTTTCTAAATATTTACGCTTTGTCCGCTCGCTTCGCTGTTTACGCAGCGTATTATTTTTATGTAAATAGATGTACATCAAAAATTCATCTGGGATTTTATCCCATTCGACTCCTTCGAAACCTTGTGCAGAAATATCCACATATAAGTCACTGTTCAGAAACGAGTGAGACCTTTCCAATGAAAGAGCTTGGTTTTGATTGCCTGGTAAAACAAGGTGATTCATTCTACGCCCTCCCTATTGTTGTTCTATTTCAAAACCTAAGGAAATTGAAGCTTTCTTTAGTTATTATTTTATCATGATTAGAGACTATACAGTGAGTTAAAAATACAAATATTTATGTTTACTTATACGTAAACGTTTCTGTAAATTAATCTACTAATTTTTTGCATTTACAACTAAAAAAATAGACATTCCCTGCCTACGGCTTAGAAAGTCTATTTTCGAGGGGTCTTTAGTCTTCAAGCTGTAAGATCGTCTTGATTAAGTTTGTACATTGCCGCATGGTCGTTTCCGGCGCTTGTCCTTTAATAGTGATATTTCTGCTGCGCCAATCCAAAGACTTCATTTGATCGGCTAATACTACGCCGTTGATCTGATTGCCTTCTGGAATGTTCACTTCAAATGAGTACCCCTTTTGTTGGTTGGTAATCGGACATATTATCGCAAAATTTGATTTTTGATTATAAATAGCTGGGGACAATACTAAAGCCGGTCGGCGACCAACTTGTTCGTACCCCGATTGCGGAGGAAAGTCTAAATAAATTAAGTCTCCACGTTCAGGTGCCTGCATTTACAACATTTCCTTTCCTTTCGGTTCCGAGTCTATTACTTCATGCCGATTAACTTTCGTTTTAAAAACTAAAAATTTCCATATTAGGTGAAGCTTATCGAGAAACATGCTTATAGTATAGCGAACAAAAAGGCTTTCTGGATCCCTCCAGAAAGCCTTTTTGCATGTGATTAGGACAACGCCAATTGCATAAACGGAATGTTTACCTCCTATATGATGTCTATACCGTTTACATATCCAGGGCATAAGAAAGTTCCCTCATCTGCATGTTCTACCGATAATTGAAAGGGTTTACATCAAGAAGGAAATTCATTACAATGAGCTTATGATTACGAAAGCGCTTACTCTAATTTTGGGGGGATCATACATGGAAAAAATCAAGGTCGGTTTTTTAGGTTCGGGCTTCATTGCTTCTGTACACAGTTCTATTCTGCAGCAGGACGAACGCGTGGAAGTTATGGGAGTTGCCGATATTGTGCTGGATAATGCCAAAAAGTTAGCCCAAACCCTGGAAGGACATGTACAGGCCGTGGAAACCCTGGAGGACCTGATCGACTTAGGAGTCGATACGGTGTATGTGACAACGCCGAATACGACCCACGTCGAGCCTGTGATTAAATGCCTGGAAGCAGATCTGAATGTATTTAGTGAAAAACCGATGGCTGTGACCGAAGAAGGAGCGGCACGAATCCGGGCCGCCGCAAAGAGGTCCAAAGGCGTATACAATTTAGGAATGAACCGCCGGCACGCGAATACACATAAAAAAGTAAAGGAATGGATTGAAGAAGGTGCGCTCCATCCTTACCTCGGCCAGTTCAAGCTCAACCGCGGGGAACTGCTCAAGCCAGCATGGACAGCAGATTCAACTAAAACGGGGGGATTTCTGTATGAAACGACGATACATCAAATCGATCTGCTCCCTTATTTTTTCGGTCCGGTGAAAACCATTCGATGTGAAGCAAGACAAACCATTTCCGATAATGAATTTGATGATTTTGCCGTGCTCGTAACCTTCGAAAACGGCGGCATGGCCACCCTTGTCTCCTCGGCCCATTCGGGCTGGAGCTTTCCATTTGAAGCTATAGAAATTTACGGAAAATATGCCACAGCATCGACCGCCGAGCTTGAAACGGTGCGTTTGTCCCCCGGGCTGGAACAGCAGATGATAGCCGAAGACTATACACAGGTCTCGTTTTATGAAAAAGGCGGATACATTGAAGAAGACCGGCTGTTTATCGACGCCCTGGTTAACGACACCACCCCACCCGTAGATGTCGATGACGCCTATCAATTAACCATGCTGGTCAACGCCATTTATGAGAGCGCCCGTACCGGAAAAGAAATCGATGTTGCCAGCCGGGTCAAACATCTGAAGACAATATAAGACAAAGAAAAAAGGATGGTCGTAATGAAATTTTCCATATGCAGTTGGGTGTTTGGTGATCAGCCGATCGAACAGACGATGCGGGACGTAGCCGCCATGGGATACAATGAAATTGAAATTCATGCCCATGATTATGATTGGAACAAACTGAATAGCTTAGCGGACGACTTGTCATTAACGATTCGCGGGATTACCGCCAATGCCGGCTGGCCGGATAAAACCACAGATCTCTCTCAGACAGATCCCGGCATGCGAAAAAAATCGGTGGCCTACTTTCATCAACAAATTGACCGGGTCGCGCGTGCCGGGGCCGAGTACTTTGTCATGTCTCCCTGCGCCCCTGGAAAAGCAGCTCCTGATGCCAGCGAGCAGCAAAATTGGGTCGCGGCCGTGCAGTCGTTAACAGAAATCGCCCCCTATGCCCATGCCAACAATATTGTGTTAGTGCAGGAACCTCTCAACCGGTATGAAAGCTGTATCATTAATAACGGCAAACAGGCCCGCGCCTTGGTCAACGAAGTCAATCACCCGGCCGTACAAACGATGTTGGACACGTTTCACATGAACATCGAAGAAACCAATTTTGAAGAAGCATTTCGCGATGTCGGCGACGCCCTGGCCCACATCCACGTGGCGGACACGAATCGACGAGGCCTGGGAGCAGGCCGCCTAGATTGGGAAGCATTTGCGGCCAACGTCAAAAACAGGGGCTATCATGGCACGATCACGGTGGAGTGCCTGGCTCCGGGGAAAGATCCCTTTAACCCCAATAAAGCGGAAACCCAGATGAACCAGTTGTATGAAGATGCCGCCTCATCGCTTTCAACATTAAAACGCTTATTTTTATGATTCTTTTCATTTTACGTAAGCGCTTAACTTCGGGATGCGAATACAACATTTCTATGCACGGATAGAACAAAAAGGGAGAGATAATACGATGAAGATTGGCTTGAACGGATCGACGACGAATCAATGTACCTTGTTGGAAGACATCGAAATGGCAGAAAAAGCAGGGTTTGATACCCTGGAACTACGCACGTATAAACTGGAGTCCTATCTGGAAGACCATTCACTCGCAGAGCTTGCCAAAAGCTTCCAACAGTCTTCCGTGCGTCCATACGCGATCAATTCTGTAGAATTTTTTAACATGAAGCCCGAGCTGGAACAGCAGAAGATGTTGCAGGAAACCGAACGCTGGTGCCGGATCGCTTCCGCCATCGGCTGCCCGTATGTGATTGGGGTGCCGAGTGAAGTGCCGGAGGGCACCTCAACCGAGACGATCATCGAAAACACCGTGCCCATGCTCCGGCAAATGGGGGATATTGCCGCCAACTACAACGTGCGTATTGCGTTCGAATTTATTGGTTACAGCAGCTTTTCGGTCAATGAATTATCCACGGCCAATCACATCGTTTCCCTTACCGACCATCCGAGTGTAGGACTCGTGGTGGACGCTTATCACTTTTTCATTGGACGATCAACCCTCCACGATCTCGAAGAAGTCTATCAAGAAAAATTGTATATTTTTCATATCGATGATGCGGAAGACGTTCCGGAAGCCGAACGGACCGAGGCGAACCGGGTGTTCCCGACCCTCGGCCTGATACCTTTAAGGGAGATCATTGGCACTCTTGAAAACATCGGCTACGAGGGGCCCGCCAGCCTGGAATTGTTCCGGCAGGAGTATTGGGACATGGAGAAGCAGGCATGCGCGGATGCTGCGTATGCCTATGTGAAAAAAGCGCTGGAGGAGGCCGTTGCTCCTTAACAGAACGAACCAGTTGTTTTCGGCATGCGCAAATATCAAGGCAGTGGTAAAAAGAGGAAGCAACAAGCCAGACGTAAAATTCATAGGTTGCCGTTGGAGAATCACCTCCAACGGCAACTTTTCTATGGAATCATCTTTTCTCTGAGGGACTTTCTCTCGCTTTGTTGAGTGGCAAGCTTAATGGCTACTCTAGTACATTACTTGTTCCTCTCAAAACGTGTATCTTTTGCCACACTAAACATTTCCATTTTTATTCAAGCGCACCTAATTAGGAAGGAGATCATCGACAAATTGTACGATACAAGAACAAAGCCCTCTTCAAATAGGAAGAGAGCTTTGACATTTGAAAAAGGAACAAGGAGATAGTTTTCACAGAGATTACCCCCATTTTTTACACTGGTGCCCAGTAAGGCGTTCGGGTTACTCAAACTTCGATTGCCACATTCGCTATTATGACAAGGTTGTTAATGGAAACCTCCATTGCACCGCAAGCTTCGTTGGCTTTCTACACGTCAGGAGCAGGGGGATTCTTTTTTCATTCCATCTATTATCCTTTAAACCAATCGCTACACGAGATGATCTCCATCCACGTCCGTTCATTCACTTGTCTGTTAATGGCTCACTTGTTCGTCTTTTGAAATTTAGGGTAAAAAGCACATAAGCCCCGATGCCAAGCAACGCAAACATAAAATAGATATTGCTGTACATGAAACCATATGGTGCCACCATGAGCGGATTGAGGGAAAATGTTCCTGACCCTTGTTCCAGCAGAGTCGCAAACAACGCGCTGCTAAATGCTCCTGCAAAAAAATTCAACAAGTTGAACAGCCCCATTCCCTCGCCATGCTGAGTAGCAGATATCTGCCAGCTGATTACATCTGCCGTCCCACTCTGGATCATCGGAAAGCCCACGTAGGCCAGGGCCAGTCCGCAGGCAGACCAGATCGGAGAGACAGCCGCAAACGTGGAGAGAAACAACGCCCCACCTCCTAAGAACAACAATCCTCTACGAACCACTGTTCCCCCTCCACTTCGAGTGATTTCCTTTCCAATCCATCGCCCAATCAGTGCCGCAATGATGGCTCCAGGGGACAGCACCCACCCAATATTCATCGTGGAAAGCCCATACAGATCGCGAAGCATGAGGGGCAGTAAAAAGATCAACCCGAAACTAATCATATTTCCTACAAAACTCGTGATCAAGGTCATAACATAAGCCCGGTTCTTCAATGTCTCCGGATGAATCAGCGCGTACGAAATCATGTGGATGCGCCATCTCAGTGCGGCAAAAAGCAGCAGGGCGAGCATTAAGAAAGGCCAACGAAACATGGTGATTACCAACAGAACACTGGTCACCCCTGCTCCCATCAAAAGAGCGCCCATCCAATCCACTTTACTGTTTGTGGATGGTTCGTCCGGAAACCAGCGCCTCACCAAAGGAATCAATGCTGCACTTCCGATGGATAATAAAAAAATGGCACGCCAATCCACCCAACCGCCAACCGTCCCCCCTATCACTGGACCCACACCAGAAGCAAAGGCAATAGTGGACGCCAGATACCCAAGCATCGCCCCTTGCTTCTTGGCAAATAGGCGCACGGGGACAAGAAACGCTAAAGGCGGGACTGAGGAAGCCCCCATCGCCTGAAGCACGCGCGCGGCGATCAACGTCTCATAGTTAGGAGACAGCAGCCCAAGACAGGAGCCCGCCGAAAACAACATTAATCCGATGGTAAACAGACGTCGGATCGAAAATATGTCCGCCAACTTTCCGTATAGAAACGTACCGACAGCAAATACCGTGGTAAAGCTGGTAACGACCCAGCTAACTTCTCCAGGTGTCAATTCAAATGAAGCAGCGATATCCGGAATTGCCACATTAAACATCGTTCCATTCATGACGGCAAACGCTAAGATCGTGCCGGTCACGATCATGATTTTATACGCCTGCCACTTTGACCATAAAGATGATGGACGTAGCCCCAATGATAACCACTCCTTGATGACCGATGTATTGCTCATTCTCCTCCAGTTGGTACGTGTTGGAGCTTGGACCCGGGACGAGAACTTTGCTACGCTTAGCGTAAACCATCCCGTTACGGGATACGCAAAAAGGGGAGGGAAAACCATCTTATCGTCCGGAGATTTTGCCAATCTATGTCGCATCCATAAAAAAACCTTGTTTCATTATGATACTATCGGCTTGCTTCCACCGGCCGTCGTGACAGAAAACGGCTATCGTTACTACACGTGGACCCAAGTGGATCAACTGAGCAAAATCAAAGCCCTGCAAAGCGTCGGCTTGTCGTTAAAGGCCATTAAGCAGCAGTTGGAAGCCACCGACCTCTCGCAAGGCCTGAGCGTCCTGCACCACCAACAGATAGCTATTGAAACCAAAGCCCATGAACTTCTTGCCGTCAGCCAAGCCCTGCATCGGAAAGTTCAAGATCTGGAACATTACGAGCAGATTGGCCTCTACCACGTTTTTTATCAATCATATCCAGAGACATGGCTGCAGGTGGACGACGTGCCCCCCGGCACACCTGCTTTTGTCAATTACCTGCACGCGGGGTACCATTTTGGCATTATTCTTTATCCGACTGCCCAGGGAATCGATCCTTCTATGGCCACCTATCGTCAATCTGTGTCGACGGCGGAGGCCAATGCGACAGCCCCCGAGGGCACCTATGTTGGTCTGTATTTTCGTTCTGAGGAACATCAGATCAAAGCCAATGCCTGGAAGGCATTAGAGACTCTGCAGGAACGCGGATACCCGGTCCCTAGCAAGGCCTACATCCAGGATGTAGCCAGTGATTTTTTGACGTTCCCGGAAGGAGAAATGCCGTTTCGAGTAACTGTACCACTCCCTTCCTCGCCTTATTAGCTAGATGAATAAACAAATCAATCTCGTCTTGGATTTCGCCTCTCTCCTATCAAAAAGTGTAACTTTTTGATAGGAACTCTAAATTGAAAAATAGTACGCGGAATTGTTGGTAGTCTCTATATGATTTCTCTACCGTTTACATCTCTATGGCATATGATATAATATACCTAATAGTAGATATTTCATTGGTTACACCAAACCCCCAACGTACTGGCATACGTTGGGGGTTTTTCTATGGTGCGACTAATGGTCGCTCTAATGATTGCTCTTTCGTCTATATAGCCAGTAGGCAAAAAGATTCCCGCTAATGACCACGATAATTGGAAATAGAAGGTCGCTGAGTAGATATTCCACGGTTACACCTCCTATCCAGGAAGTGTTCACCTGAAAAGTGGGCGACATTCTTTATTGTATCACGGGGATTGGAAGAGAAATTTCTGAACCTTACCTTATAAAGTTTAAATCGTCAAATTAAGTTAGACACCATATCATTCTCCATATACCTCATGAATACTTCCAACGGGGTGCAATAGT
>NZ_JBQLIA010000020.1:0-59444 GCF_056034345.1 Marinococcus sp. LNSP9103-4
CGAACACGGAAGTTAAGCTCTTCAGCGTTGATGATAGCCGGGGGTTCTCCCCCCGTGAAAGTAGATCGCTGCCGGGCGAGTTCAACCGTTTCCCTTTTTGGGGAAGCGGTTTTTTTATACCATGAAGCGTTAAACAAAGTAAAAAAGATAAGGTATAATAAATGAAAGGATGTGACTCAGGTGGAGCAGTGGATGGAATATGAATCAATTACGATACTCATTCGTTTAATTCTTGCTGCCTTTTTGGCGGGAGTAATAGGAATTGAACGTGAATCGAAAGGCCATCCAGCTGGTTTTCGGACCCACATGCTGGTTGGGACCGGTTCCTGTTTAGTGATGCTGCTTGCGTTATTTGGCTTTCAGGATTATTTAAACCAAAACGGGGATTTGGTTGCTTATGATCCTTCACGTCTGGCCTCTTATGTAATAAGTGGTATTGGCTTCCTCGGCGCTGGTACCATTATAGTCCAGGGTGCTTCTATCCGGGGGCTGACTACTGCTGCTTCCATCTGGATAGTCGCTGCTATCGGCTTGACTATAGGAGCAGGCATGTTTTTTGCTGGTATTGCCGCTACAGTTCTTGTATTGACAAGTCTTATCTTTTTAAACCACGTAGACAAATGGTTTAAAAACGTTTCTGATACGGACGTATTGTTTATAGCTATGAACAAAGAGGCAAATGAGCTCGGCGAGACGATTCAACGTCTGGAAAGCATGGAAGTTCAAGTTCAAAAAATAAAGGGCAAGGAATTTGATGAAGACGAAGCCCCTCTGCTTCATTATTATATTAAAGTTCAACTGCCGGAGGGGATAGCTGAAACAGAACTGTATGAGTCTTTATATAAAATAGAAAGCATAAAAGAAATAGAGCTTAATCCGTCCTATGAGTAACATACTGCAGGACGGATTTTTCATTTTGCTCGTCTCTAGCTTGAAAACAGTTGAATAATATTATATATTATAGTCAAAGATAGTCAAAATCAATTTTTTGATAATAGCAAGACGAACCGGGGCGGAGAGGAGGTCGCGGGAATGAAAAGCATGTCTGATGTTATTGAAAATTATTTGAAACAAATTTTAACACAGAGTGAACAGGATCTAATTGAAATTAAAAGAAGTGAACTTGCAAAGCGCTTTGAGTGTGTCCCCTCCCAGATTAACTATGTCATAAGCACGCGTTTTACTATTGAAAAAGGCTATGTAGTAGAGAGTAAACGTGGTGGTGGCGGGTATATACGAATTACAAGGGCTAAAATTTCAGATCACGCAGAACTGCTTCGGCAAGTTTCAGATCTTGTAGGGCACGGTATTGACCAAAGAACAGCAGAGAGCGTTATTATGCGTTTGTTTGAGGAAAACGTGGTGAATAAGCGTGAAGCAAATTTGATGCTTGCGGCAGTTGATAGGTCTATACTGGCCTTAAAGTATCCAGAAGAAAGGGATATTGTTCGTGCGCGGATTATGCAAGCTATGATAGAAAGTCTGCGCTATGAATAAGGGAGGGAAGATATATGATCTGCCAGAATTGCGGTCAGCGTCCGGCCTCTTTGCATTATACGAAAATCGTTAATGGAGCTAAAACAGAGCTTCATTTATGCGAAGAGTGTGCCAAAGAACAGGGGGAATCCTCTGAAACAGAGCATTCTTTCATGTCGGCTGCGGGCGGCTATACCATCCAGGATTTATTGTCGGACTTACTAAACATGGACCAGCCCAGTACAGCTGGAAACGCTGAAAAAAAACAGCCGAAAAAAACAAACACAAACAGGCCGCTGACATGCGACAACTGCGGACTGACGTATAAGCAGTTCACTAAAACCGGCCGATTGGGCTGTGCTCATTGCTATCACGCATTTGAGTCGAAGCTGACGCCTGTTTTTCGCCGGGTGCACAGCGGCAATACCAATCATACCGGCAAGGTCCCAAAACACAGGCACGAGAAGCTGCATGCCCAAAGAGAGCTCGAGGAGAAAAAACAACAGATTAACATTCTCGTCCAAAATGAAGAGTTTGAAAAAGCTGCGGAATTAAGAGACGAAATCCGTACCCTTGAAAAGCAGTTTCAGGGAAGGGAGGAAGACAGCTGATGGCATCCGAGCACTTTTTTTCAGAAGCGATCAGTCCGTGGATGCAGGAAGGGCCGGGACCGGAAGGCGATATTGCCCTCAGCACCCGGATCCGGCTTGCCCGTAATATAGAGCAGTACCCCTTTCCTGTTTTTGCTTCAGAAGAAGCAAGTGCAACACTTCTGCGCTATGCTTCCTCCACTCTGTTGAATCAGTCAGAAGAAGTAGGCTCTCTTGAAGCGTTGAATATGAATGAGCTTCGTCCGAATGAACGGCAGGTACTGGTGGAAAAGCATCTTGTCAGCCCGTATTTAATAAAAAATATGGAACATAGTGCTGTTCTTTTGAATAACGATGAATCAATCAGTATTATGGTTAATGAGGAAGATCATTTGCGTCTTCAATGTCTGAGTAACGGTATGCAGCTTGAAGAATGTTACAATGAAGCTGACCGTCTGGACGATTGGGCAGAGGCTAACCTTACCTATGCGTTTGACGAACGGCTCGGTTACTTAACAAGCTGCCCGACGAATGTAGGGACAGGTATGAGAGCTTCAGTAATGGTACACCTGCCTGCGTTAGTCTGGACCAATCAACTCAGCCGTATTCTCCCGGCTATTCACCAGCTTGGCCTGGTCGTAAGAGGCATTTACGGAGAAGGCAGTGAAGCACTAGGCAATCTTTTCCAAATTTCCAACCAGATGACACTGGGAAAATCTGAAAAAGATATTATCGAAGATCTGCGCGGTGTAGTAATGCAGGTGATTCAAAGAGAACGCCATGCACGCGAGTCTCTGCTCAGCTCTTCAAGGTTAAAGCTCGAAGACAGGGTGTTCAGATCCTACGGTATCCTTGCATACAGCCGGACAATGACGACAAAAGAGGCTGCTAACCGTTTATCAGATGTAAGGCTTGGTATCGATCTGGATTTAATTAAAGGGATTCCGGGTAATATTTTGAATGAACTTATGTTACTGACTCAGCCTGGTTTTCTTGAGCAGTATGCAGGAAAATCACTGAGTCAGGAAGAAGCAGATATAAGACGGGCAAATGTGATCCGTGAGAGAATAAAACTTGAACTATAGATTTACTAATGCGTAGGAGGTGCGTGCAACATGATGTTCGGCCGTTTTACAGAACGAGCGCAAAAAGTACTGGCGCTAGCTCAGGAAGAAGCTATCCGCCTTGGCCATAATAATATAGGAACAGAGCATATTCTGCTCGGTTTAGTACGTGAAGGTGAGGGCATTGCTGCAAAAGCTCTGCAGGCACTGAATTTGGATACAGACCAGATTCAGCAGGAGGTGGAAACCCTTATCGGCACAGGCCAGCAGGGGTCGAAAACGATTCATTATACCCCGCGGGCGAAAAAAGTTATTGAGCTTTCCATGGATGAGGCACGAAAGCTTGGCCATTCCTATGTCGGCACAGAGCATATTCTGCTTGGATTAATCCGGGAAGGAGAAGGCGTTGCAGCCCGGGTGCTGAATAATCTTGGAGTTAGTCTGAACAAAGCCCGCCAGCAGGTGCTTCAGCTTCTCGGAAGCAATGAAGGGGCTTCGAGCTCCGGAAGCCAGCAGGCTCCGGGAGCAGGTGGAAGTGCCAACACGCCGACTCTTGACAGTTTAGCAAGGGATTTGACGGCAGTAGCTAAAGAAGAAGGCCTTGATCCGGTAATCGGAAGAAGCCAGGAAATTGAACGTGTTATTCAGGTATTAAGCCGCCGGACGAAAAACAACCCGGTTCTTATCGGGGAGCCTGGTGTAGGTAAAACAGCTATCGCTGAAGGCCTCGCTCTGTCGATCGTTTCCAATGAAGTGCCGGAAACACTCCGCAATAAGCGGGTTATGACTCTCGATATGGGTACTGTTGTTGCCGGCACAAAATACCGCGGTGAATTTGAAGACCGTTTGAAGAAAGTAATGGAAGAGATTCGTCAGTCCGGAAATGTGCTGCTGTTCATCGATGAACTGCATACATTAATCGGTGCCGGCGGTGCAGAAGGTGCAATCGATGCCTCGAACATCCTGAAGCCTTCACTCGCACGAGGAGAGCTTCAGTGCATCGGTGCCACCACCCTGGATGAGTACCGCAAGTATATTGAAAAAGATGCTGCGCTTGAACGTCGTTTCCAGCCAATTCAGGTGGACGAACCGACACTTGAAGAATCCATTCAAATTCTTGCCGGACTGAGAGACCGTTACGAAGCCCATCACCGGGTAACTATCGGAGACGAGGCGATTGAACAGGCAGTAAAATTATCCGACCGGTATATTTCGGACCGTTTCCTTCCGGATAAAGCAATCGACTTAATCGACGAAGCTGGTTCACGGGTGCGCCTGCGCTCATACACAGCGCCGCCGAACCTGAAAGAACTCGAGCAGAATCTCGAAGAAACGCGTAAGGAAAAGGATGCGGCCGTGCAGAGTCAGGAATTTGAAAAAGCGGCTTCACTCCGTGATTCCGAACAGCGGCTTCGGGCGGAAGTCGAAGAGATGAAAAACGAATGGAAAGAAAAACAGGGGCAGGAAAACTCTGCGATTACGACAGAAGACATTGCTCAGGTGGTTTCAAGCTGGACAGGCGTTCCAGTATCCAAGCTCGCAGAAGAAGAAACGGACCGCCTGCTTCACATGGAAGACATCCTGCATAACCGGGTTGTCGGCCAGGACGAAGCAGTCAATGCTATTTCCAAAGCAGTGCGCCGTGCCCGTGCCGGATTGAAAGATCCAAAACGGCCGATCGGCTCCTTTATCTTCCTCGGGCCTACCGGTGTAGGTAAAACGGAGCTGGCACGCGCTGTTGCAGAAACATTGTTTGGCGATGAAGAATCGATTATCCGAATCGATATGTCCGAATATATGGAACGCCACGCGACGAGCCGCCTGGTCGGTTCTCCTCCAGGCTATGTCGGCTATGAAGAAGGCGGACAGCTGACAGAAAAAGTGCGCCGTAACCCGTACTCCGTAATTTTGCTGGATGAAATCGAAAAAGCTCACCCGGAAGTATTTAACATTCTGCTTCAAGTACTTGAAGACGGTTTTCTTACCGACTCTAAAGGACGCCGGGTCGACTTTAGAAATACAGCGCTGATTCTGACATCAAACGTCGGGGCAAGTACTCTGCGTCAAAATAAAAGTGTCGGCTTCGCTGCCCAGTCCACCGAGCAGAAATTCGATGATATGCGGGATAAAATCATGGGCGAGCTGAAAAACACCTTCCGTCCTGAATTTATCAACCGTCTGGATGAAATCATTGTCTTCCACAGCCTGGAAAAAGAGCACATCAAAAAGATCGTGCGCTTAATGACAGAGCAGCTTAAAAAGCGTGTGGAAGAGCATGGTATCAGCATTGAAATTACTGAAACAGCACTTGATAAAATTGCTGACGAAGGTTTCGATCCTGAATACGGGGCCCGCCCGCTCAGACGTGCTCTGCAGCGTCACGTGGAGGACCGTTTGTCCGATGAACTGCTTAAAGGTACGCTTGAAGAAGGCAACACTGCTGTGATTGACGTGAAAGACGATGAATTTATCGTTGAAACAAAATCAGGCACAGCGAAAGCGCAATAAAGCTATACTCGAAACAGCTGCCTTGTGGCATATTAATGTCAGGGGGCAGCTGTTTTTCTTTTTATGAACGATAAAATTACGTGGAATCGAAACGAAAAATAGATACAGCCCGTAGTAAAAGAGGAGGATCGTATGGCAAAAGCTAAAACAAAATTTGTCTGCCAGGAGTGCGGGTATGAAACCCAAAAATGGATGGGGCGCTGTCCTGCCTGCAGCAACTGGAATACGATGGTAGAGGAAAAAGAAGCACCGTCATCGAAAGCAGGCCGCCGCCCGGCGGCAAATGTATTCAGCGAAGCTGACAAACCGACACCGATTACCCAGGTAACCGGAGAAAAGGAAAACCGCATTTCAACGTCTGTAGGCGAACTAAACAGAGTATTAGGCGGGGGCATCGTGCCCGGGTCACTCGTACTTGTTGGGGGAGATCCGGGAATTGGGAAGTCAACGCTGCTTCTGCAGGTTTCTGCTCTGCTTGCTTCTCAGAAGTACCGTGTCCTTTATGTTTCCGGAGAGGAGTCGGTCAAGCAGACGAAAATGAGAGCGGAACGGCTCGGAGTGGAAGCAGACACGCTGTTTGTCTTTACAGAAACGAACATGGAGCGCATTGAAGCTGCGATGGAGGAAGTGAAGCCGGATCTTGTGATTATCGACTCGATTCAGACCGTCCATTCGGATGAAATCCAGTCGGCGCCCGGGAGCGTAGCGCAGGTGCGTGAATCGACGTCGACGTTTATGCACATTGCAAAAAATCAGGGCATTGCTGTATTTGTTGTAGGACACATGACCAAGCAGGGGTCCATTGCCGGACCTAAAATGCTCGAGCATATGGTGGATTCTGTGCTTTATTTTGAAGGCGAACAGCATAATACGTACCGGATTTTACGGGCCGTTAAAAACAGATTTGGTTCGACGAACGAAATTGGAATATTTGAAATGAAGGAGGCTGGACTGAAGGAAGTAACAAATCCTTCAGAAATCTTTCTTGAAGAGCGGACGGAGGGTACTTCGGGATCAGCTGTTGTAGCTTCTCTGGAGGGGACCCGGCCGGTGCTTGTAGAACTGCAGGCGCTGATCGCCCCTACCAGCTATGCTTACCCGCGCCGGACGGCTACAGGAATCGACCAGAACCGGATTGCGCTTCTGATGGCAGTGCTTGAAAAGCGTCTTGGCATGCTTCTTCAAAACCAGGATGCCTATATTAATGTCGCCGGAGGCGTGAAGCTCGACGAGCCGGCAGTCGACCTTGGTATTGCTATATGCGTTGCCTCGAGCTTTCGGAATCAATCCACAAACCCGGGGGATATTGTTATGGGAGAAGTCGGCCTTACCGGAGAAATCCGTCGTATTTCCAGGGTGGAGGAGCGCGTGAAAGAAGCAGCGAAGCTCGGGTTTTCGCGGGCGATTATTCCATCGAAGAATATCGGGGGCTGGACATTTCCGGAAGGCATTCAGGTAGTAGGCGTCAAAACGCTTGAAGAAGCACTTGATGCTGCACTCGAACCAGCGCCGCTTAGATAAATTAAAGATGAAGGTCCTGATTGCATAGGGGGACCTTCTCTATCCTTTTTCCTAATAATTAAGAAAATTCAACAATCTCATGAACATATTGTATCAAATTGTCCAAAGTTATGATAAATATGACGTTAGTGGTTTGTACCAGAGGAAAAATGTTTATAATACACTTAAGGAGGTGTTTGGAAAGTGTTGGAAAAGATTGTACAATTATTTTTTGTTCTTGCCGGTATTACGTTAGGATTCCTTTATATTCCTGAACTTATTTCTTTATTTCCTTTTTATACTTTTCCTGAATGGGTTTACAATGCCTATATCGGTGCTGTTGTAGGAGCGGTAATCGTTGGGTTTGTGTTTTGGGCCGTGAGCCTTTGGATCGCGACGCCAATTGTCAACGGCATGCGGTTCCTTGAAGAAAAGGTCGTGAAAGCTCCTGTCACAGACGTGCTGTTTGGAACGCTTGGACTGATTTTCGGCCTGGTGGTTGCCTTTCTAATTTCTCTTCCACTCAATTCTATCCGTATTCCAGTAATTGATTCCGTTCTTCCCCTATTTTTATCCTTTTTCTGCGGCTATTTTGGCTTTCAGATTGGATTTAAAAAGCGTGATGAACTGTTGGGCCTTTTTTCAAGCTCAAAAAACGCTGCAGCAAAGGAAGAAGCAGCGCTGGCTGCAGCAGCAGCTTCAGAAGAAAGCCAGGCGTGGGAGAAGCTGCTCGATACAAGTGTGATTATTGACGGGCGCATTGCAGATATCTGCCAGTCAGGATTTATTGAAGGGAAGCTGGTGATCCCGGAGTTCGTACTTGAAGAGCTTCAGCATATTGCGGATTCCTCAGACGTATTAAAGCGTAACCGGGGCCGTCGAGGACTCGATATTTTAAATCGTATTCAGAAGGAGCTTCCTATCGAAGTAGAGATTACGGACGCCGATTTTGAAGACATTCATGAAGTGGACAGCAAGCTGGTAAAACTTGCGAAAGTGCGAAATGGTATTGTCGTCACCAATGATTTTAATTTAAACAAAGTGTGCGACCTTCAAGGCGTCAGTGTATTAAACATCAATGATTTGGCTAATGCAGTCAAACCGGTGGTTCTTCCTGGTGAGGAAATGATGGTCCAGGTGATCAAAGACGGCAAGGAACAAAGCCAGGGGATTGGATACTTAGACGATGGCACGATGATTGTAGTCGAAAGCGGCAAAGGCTATATCGGCCAGGAAATAGAAGTGGTAGTCACGAGTGTCCTGCAGACAAGTGCGGGACGGATGATATTTGCAAAACCAAAGGTATCGAAACGCGAAAAAGCTTTATAATGAGATGCCCTGTGCCTGCACAGGGTTTTTTCATGCGGATTTCCACCAAATATAAACAGCTGGCAGCTTTTCCTATTGGGGAAGTTTTGGTAAAATTAATGTTTGATAAGCGGTGCGGTAGAATAAATACAGCGTTTTTCGGGTATCAGCATATTATTAACAGGCGGACTTTGCTAAAAAAGCAGAGAAAAAGCAATACATACAACGGGAACATAATGTCTTGAAATTGGAGAGGTACTATGAACTATGCGGTAGTCATTCCTGCAGCCGGCCAGGGAAAACGGATGCTGGCAGGCCATAATAAACAGTTTCTCGTTTTAGAAGAACGGCCATTAATAATTCATACTGCATCTGTTTTCGAGCAGGATCCGTGGTGTAAAGAAATTATTGTTGTTGCCAATGCTTCAGAAATTTATGACATGGAAGAGCTTTTCGAAGAGTGGGGCATTCGGAAGGTGAAGCAGGTGGTTGTAGGTGGAAATGAGCGACAGAACAGTGTGCACGAAGGCTTGAAACGCCTTCTTCCCGAGCACCGGGTCGTTCTGGTGCACGACGGGGCCCGCCCATTCGTGGAACAGGAAGATATTCACCGCCTCGTGGAACAGGCAGAGCAAACAGGGGCAGCAGTGCTTGGCACAAAAATGAAAGACACCGTCAAACGTACAGATGGGGAGACGGTGCTTGAAACGATCGACCGTTCCAGCTTATGGGCGGTACAGACCCCGCAGGCGTTTCAGGCAGCGGTGGTGACGGAAGCCTACGATTACGCAGCAACCCACCAGATTATTGGCACAGACGATACCAGCCTTGTGGAATATATGGGCCGGCCGGTAAAGATTGTGGAAGGAAGCTACGATAATATTAAATTGACCACTCCTGAAGACATGGTGGTAGCCCGGGCGATTTTGCAGAAGCGAAGAGAGGGAAGAAAGTAATGAGAATTGGACATGGATATGATGTACACCAGCTGCAGGAAGGACGGCCTTTAATCCTGGGAGGGATAAACGTTCCTCACGATAAAGGACTGCTCGGACATTCGGATGCAGACGTTTTACTTCATGCAGTAACAGATGCGATACTAGGGGCAGTCGGGCTCGGCGATATCGGCAGGCATTTCCCGGATACGGACCCGGAATTTAAAGATGCTGATTCTGCGGACCTGCTTGCTCATGCCTGCAGTCTTGTGAAAGCAAAGGGATGGAAGCTTGGAAATGTCGATGCGACTATACTGGCCCAGCAGCCAAAAATGGCTCCGCATATTCCGGAAATGAAAAAGCGTATCGGCGAACTGCTTGAAGCACAAGCAGAGGACCAGGTGAATGTAAAAGCGACGACCACAGAGAAGCTAGGATTCGTCGGCCGAAAAGAAGGTATTGCTGCTCATGCTGTTGTACTTCTGCAGCCAGCCGATTAAATATACGTAAAAATAGAGAATATAAAAAACAGAAAGTCTACGGAGGGTGAAGGAAATGAGTGAAAAAGTACGTGTACGGTTTGCTCCGAGTCCAACCGGCCATCTTCATATCGGCGGAGCGCGCTCGGCATTATTTAATTATTTATTCGCGAGAAGCCAGGGCGGAGATTTTATTCTGCGGATTGAAGATACAGACCAGGAGCGTAATGTGGAAGACGCTACGGCCCGTTTAATGGAAAGCCTGCGCTGGCTTGGCATTGAATGGGATGAAAGTGTGGATGTCGGCGGCCCGCATGCTCCTTATCAGTCGATGGAGCGAATCGGACTGTATAAAGAATATGTCCAGCGTCTTCTCGATGAAGGCAAGGCCTACTATGATTATATGACAGAAGAAGAGCTTGCCCAGGAAAGAGAGGAACAGATGGCCCGCGGGGAAGCGCCGAAATACAGCGGACGGGATCGGGATCTTACACCAGAGCAGCGGAAAGCATATGAAGACCAGGGCATTAAGCCGGTCGTTCGTTTCCGTGTTCCTGAAGGACAGAGCGTCATCATTGATGATGTTGTAAGAGGAAATGTTATTTTCGAATCCAACGATATCGGTGATTTTGTCATCGCCCGTAAAGACGGCATACCAACATACAACTTTGCGGTAGTGATTGATGATCATTTGATGGAAATTTCCCACGTCATCCGTGCAGAAGAGCATCTTTCCAACACGCCGCGGCAGGCTCTGGTCTACGATGCCTTTGACTGGGAAAAGCCGCGTTTTGCCCACGCTTCACTGATTTTGAATCCGAACCGCCAAAAAATGAGCAAGCGTGATGGCTCCGTTATTCAATTTGTAGAACAGTACCGTGATCTTGGATATCTTCCGGAAGCTATCGTGAACTTTCTGGCACTGCTCGGGTGGTCTCCAAAAGGAGAAGAGGAGCTGTTTACGATTGAAGAATTAAAAGAACAGTTTTCACTTGAGCGGGTTTCGAAGGCGCCGGCGGTCTTTGATACGGACAAACTTGCCTGGATGAACAACCAGTACGTAAAAGAAGTGGACACAGAACGTCTTACGCTGCTTGCACTTCCGCATCTGCAGGAAGCAGGAAAGCTGCCGGCAGAACTTTCGGAAGACCAGTACGAGTGGCTGAAGCAGCTTGTCGGGATCTATCAGGAACAAATGCACTATGCAGCAGAAATTGTCGATCTGACAGATCTGTTCTTCAAAACAGAAATCGACTATACCCAGGAAGCCCGGGAAGTACTCGAGCAGGAGCATGTAAGCACCGTACTTCAGCACTTCTCGAAAGAGCTTGACGAGGCTCCGGATTTTGAACCGGAAACGGTGAAAAAAGCGGTAAAAGCTACCCAGAAAGCGACAGGCTATAAAGGAAAGCAGCTATTTATGCCAGTCCGGGTGGCGACGACCGGGCAGACGCACGGACCCGAGCTCCCGGCAGCCATTTCGCTCCTCGGAAGAAACGTCGTGCAGGCAAGACTGCAGCAGGTTATCTCCTCCTAAATAAATATCGGTAAAACTATGACAGGAAGAAGTAAAAAACAACAGGCTTTATACAGAGATGCTCTCCGTTGGCTGAGAGAGGGCACTGAGCCGGTTTTTGAAATGCGTCCTGGAGTCCTCTGCTGAATATAGTAGGCAGCGGCGGAGTGTGCCCCGTTACGGCAAAAAGAGAAGCGTCTGTCCCGGCGCTTAAACAGAGTGGAACCGCGCTTTAAAGCGTCTCTGTGCGAATTCGCACAGAGACGTTTTTTTTATTGATATACTAAGCATATAATATGAAAGCCTGAGAGAAGGAATAGAAAGTGGGGAAGCACCATGTGGAAAACGCTGAAAAATGATTTGGACGTCGTATTTGACCAGGATCCGGCAGCGAGAAACCGTCTGGAAGTGGTCTTCACGTATGCGGGGGTACACGCAGTATGGTCTCATCGTTTCGCTCATTGGCTGTGGAAGAAAAAGATGTTTTTTCTTTCCCGCGTGATCTCTCAGCTCAGCCGCTTTGTCACCGGAATTGAAATTCATCCGGGAGCGGTGGTCGGCGAACGGTTGTTTATTGATCACGGCATGGGGGTCGTTATCGGAGAAACATGTGAAATTGGCGATAATGTCACGATTTTCCAGGGCGTTACTCTGGGCGGCACGGGCAAAGAAAAAGGCAAGCGGCATCCGACGATTGAAGACCACGTATTAATCGCAAGCGGCGCCAAAGTACTCGGTTCCATGACGATTGGTAAGCATTCCCGTATTGGTGCGGGCTCGGTCGTATTGAATGAAGTGCCGCCCAACTCGACGGTCGTCGGCATTCCGGGAAAGGTCGTTGTACAGGATGGCGTGAAAATCAACAGAAACTCGCTCGACCATCAGAATCTCCCGGATCCGGTGGCTGATAAGATCCGTTCACTCGAAGAGGAAATCGAGCTGCTGAAAGAACAACTCCCGGAACATAAAAGTGCAAACCGCGAACAATCGGTGAAAGGAAGAGAGCAGTAATGGCGATTCATATATACAATTCGTTAACTAATCAAAAAGAGCTGTTTCAACCGATAGACCCGGACCGGATTACGATGTATGTGTGCGGGCCGACTGTGTACAACTACATTCATATCGGCAACGCCCGTCCTGCTATCGTTTTTGATGCTGTCCGCCGCTATCTGATCTACCGTGGATACAATGTGTATTACGTGTCGAATTTTACCGATGTGGATGACAAAATTATTAAAGCTGCGCAGGAAATGAATGAAGAAGTGCCTGTGCTCGCTAATCGTTTTATTGATACGTACCTTGAAGATATCGAATCGCTCGGAGTTGAAAAAGCGGATCTTCATCCACGGGCGACCGAAACAGTGACAGAAATGATTGAGTTTATCGAGCAGCTGATCGCAAAAGGATTTGCCTATGAATCAAACGGTGATGTGTATTACCGCACGAAGAAATTCAAAAACTACGGGAAGCTTTCCTCCCAGTCTGTCGGGGATCTGCAGATGGGCGCGCGGATTGAAATAGGCGAACAGAAAGAGGACCCGATGGACTTCACGCTCTGGAAAAAAGCGAAGGAAAACGAAATCGCCTGGGACAGCCCGTGGGGCGAAGGACGCCCGGGCTGGCATATTGAATGCTCGGCGATGGTGAAAAAATATATGGGAGATACTATCGACATCCATGCCGGCGGCCAGGATTTAAAATTTCCTCACCACGAAAACGAAATTGCCCAGACGGAAGCATTGACCGGAAAACCGATGGCCCACTACTGGATGCATAACGGCTATATTAATATTAACAATGAAAAAATGTCGAAATCGCTCGGTAATTTCGTGCTGGTGCATGACATGATTCAGCAGCACGATCCGGAAGTAATCCGCTTTTTCATGATGCAGGCGCACTACCGCAATCCTATTAACTTTGACAACGACCTGCTTGAATCAGCCAGGGCCGGGCTGGAACGACTTCGTTCGACGATTGAAAACGTCAAGCACCGCCGGGGCGAAAGCGCGGACGGCGGCAGCAGGGAAGGACGGGAAGCAGCAGAACGGGCGAAAGCGCGCTTTCTGGAGGAAATGGACGATGATTTTAACACGGCAAATGCCATCAGTGTGCTTTTTGACCTGGCCCGGGAAGCAAATAAATACATGCAGCAGCCGCAGACAAGTATTGATTCGCTGGACGCAATTATTGAAACGATGACAGAAATCGGAAACGTCCTGGGGGTTTCTTTGGAAAAAGAAGAAGAAATGCTCGACGAAGATATTGAACAGCTTCTCGAAGAACGGGTGGAAGCAAGAAAAAACAAAAACTTTGCCCGTGCCGATGAAATCCGGGACCAGCTCGAGAACGACGGAATTTTATTGGAAGATACGCCGCAGGGAACCCGGTGGAAGAGGAAATAACATGATAAACTATAGTAAAGTGGATGAAAAGCAGTTAAATGCGCTGGCGCTTGCCTATATGGGAGATGCAGTGCTTGAAACCCACATCCGTCATTATTTAATTTCGGAAGGGAAAGTTCGGCCGCAGGAGCTGCATAAGCAGGCTACCTCCTACGTATCGGCTCAGGCACAGGCGGAAGTGCTTCGGTCCATGTGGGATGAAGGGTATTTAACTGAAGAGGAGACAGCCGTAGCCAGGCGGGGACGTAACGCGAAATCCGGAAGCATCCCCAAAAATGCGGATCTGGCCACCTACCGCATGAGTACGGCGTTTGAAGCAATGCTTGGGTATCTGTATTTTGCCGGAAGACAGGAACGGGTGAACGAAATTATTGCATTTGCGATAGACAAAACACAAGAAAGAGGCCAGTCATTATGAGCCAGGAATGGATCGCGGGGAAAAATCCTGTTATAGAAGCGTTAAAAGCCGACCGGAAAATTGAAAGAATTATGATCGCAGACACTTCCAAAAAAGGAGCAGCACAGGAAATACGCGCTCTCGCAGGAAAAAAAGGCATAACGGTTCAGGAGGTTTCAAAGAAAAAACTCGATGAACTCGATGCAGGCGTGCATCAGGGAGTGGCAGCTGCTGTCCCTTCGTATCAGTATGCAGGGCTGGATGATTTATTCCGTAAAGCAGAAAAACAGAATGAGGATCCTTTTTTCCTCGTACTGGACGGGGTGGAGGACCCTCATAATCTGGGGTCCATGATACGAACCGCGAATGCCTCCGGCGTGCACGGCGTCATTATTCCGAAAAGGCGGGCGGCAGGTGTGACCCAGACTGTGGTAAAAACATCAGCAGGAGCCGTCGAGTACGTGCCGGTAGTCCGGGTCACTAACATTAATAAGACGCTCGATGAATTAAAGGAAAAAGGTCTTTGGATAGCCGGGACAGGCACAGAAAATGCCTCTGATTACAGGCAGATGCAGGCGGATATGCCTCTTGCTCTCGTAATCGGAAATGAGGGTAAGGGATTGAGCCGGCTCGTAAAGGAAGCCTGTGACTTTCTGGTAGAGATTCCGATGCACGGACCGGTTACTTCATTGAACGCTTCTGTCGCTGGTGGTGTTCTAATGTACGAAGTGCTGCGCAAACGCCAGGAGAAGGGAAGGCAGACACCATGAAGGACATTCTTCTCGTAGATGGATATAATGTAATTGGCGACTGGCCGGAGCTGAAGCCGCTCCGGGCCGGTCATCTTGAAGAAGCACGGGACCGGCTTATTGACGCGATGGCGGAATACCAGGCGTATAAAGGATGGAGAGTTATTGTTGTTTTCGATGCCCACATGGTCCCCGGTATCGGAAAAAACTATCAGCTGAAACGTGTGGAGGTCGTATATACGAGAGAACACGAGACAGCTGATGAGCGCATCGAAAAATTAGTTGGAGAGTTAAAAAATGTGGAAACAAGAGTACACGTCGCCACCTCTGATTATGCCGAACAGTCAATGACGTTTGGGAGCGGGGCATTAAGAAAATCAGCCCGGGAGCTCCGGCATGAAGCAAAGCTTGTTGAAAAAGGCATTGAAGAACAGCTTGCAAATCAAAAAAAAGCAATTCATAAGACTACTCTTCCTATAACGGAAGAAATGGCAGAAATTTTCGACAAATGGCGCAAAAGGGATCTGTAGGCAGTTGACGCTCTTATGAACACTCCGATATAATGATTGCTATATTTACACTACTACGCGCATGGGCGGAGGGATTGTATTGAGTACAGACCTCAAGAAACCGGAACAACGTCAAACTACCCGAACCGAAGATGAAATATTGATTGAATTTGCACGTGCAGGCGATAACCAGGCGTTAGAACGACTGATTGAGAAATACCGGCATCTGGTGCGGGCGAAATCGCGATCTTATTTTCTCATCGGGGGAGATTATGAAGATATTATACAAGAAGGAATGATAGGGCTGTACAAAGCTGTACGAGATTTCCGGGGAGACAAACTATCCTCATTCCGTGCCTTTGCTGAGTTGTGTATTACGAGGCAGATCATTACAGCTATAAAGACGGCGACGAGGCAGAAGCATTCGCCGCTGAACTCATATATTTCATTGGATAAACCAGTGTATGAGGAAGACTCGGAACGGCCGCTGCTCGATATTTTAGTAGAGACCCACGCCAAAAGTCCGGAGGATCTGCTGATTATCAGGGAGAAGCAGGAGGATATGGAAACGAAAATTGGCAATGTACTGAGTGAACTCGAACAGCAGGTGCTGCAGCTGTACATCGATGGCCGTTCCTATCAGGAAATGTCCGGACTGCTCGGCAGAAGAAATAAATCAATCGATAATGCGCTTCAGAGAATCAAGCGGAAACTTGAAAATTGTGAAGAGTGGAATGCGTTAATCTCTTGAAAGACGGGGTTTGTAGGCTTTTTGATTTCAGAAAAATCAAAAATAATTATGTGACAAGTTATTGACAGCGTTTTCTCGTAGTGGTAAGCTTTATTTAAGTTAATACGTTAGGTTGAGTATATGAAAGCCGCACACCAGTCATTCCATTGGGATACGTGTGCGGCTTTTTTCAGGCTCGCCCGGTTATTTCCGGTTGTTCATGCTAATTTTTATTCATTATTATGAAAGCGTTTTTCTGGAAAATAACCGGGATTAAAGGTCTGGGTCTTGCGGCGCCGCAACAAATAATAAGACGAACCGCCTAACGTTATGACGATAAGTAAGCTTTAATAAAAAAAGGAGGAAGAAGAAATGTCTGTTTATTTAGCAGAGCTTATCGGTACGATGATTCTTATTATCTTTGGCGGCGGCGTAGTTGCCAATATCAGCCTGAACAAATCAAAAGCTCAGGGCGGAGGCTGGATTGTTGTAGCACTTGGGTGGGGGTTTGCGGTGGCAATGGCAGTTTACGCAGTAGGCCAGTTCTCCGGAGCGCATATTAACCCGGCTGTAACGCTCGGTCTTGCTTCTGTTGGGGAATTCGCATGGGCCCAGGTTCCAGGCTATATTATTGCTCAATTAATTGGTGCTGCACTAGGCGGCGTAGTAGTTTATCTTCACTTTCTCGGTCACTGGAAAGAAACAGATGACCCGAATACAAAGCTCGGGGTATTTTCGACCGATCCGGCTCTTCCAAATAGGTTTAATAACTTCTTAAGTGAATTCATCGGCACAGCCGTCCTTGTCGGCGGTATTTTAGGAATTGGTGCCAACCAGTTTACTGAAGGATTGAACCCGTTAATTGTCGGCTTTCTAATCGTAGCGATCGGTCTTTCACTCGGTGGTACGACAGGATATGCCATCAACCCGGCCCGTGACCTTGGCCCTCGTATTGCGCACGCTTTGCTGCCGATTCCGGGTAAAAGAGATTCCAACTGGTCCTATGCCTGGATTCCAGTTGTAGCTCCGGCTGCGGGCGGTGTGTTCGGTGCAATGGTTTACCGGTCGTTTTTCTTAGGAGAAGGCGCGATGGCATTAATGATTTACTCGGTTGTCGTAGCTGTTTTCCTGGGAAGCCTGTACTACATGGGCAAACGTTCCGAAAAAACAATCATGTCCAACCCTGAAGTTAAAAACTAATACAAATTATATACGAAAGAGGAGATGAGGCGGATGGAGAAGAAATACATTTTAGCAATCGACCAGGGAACGACAAGCTCGCGTGCCATTATTTTTAACAAAGAAGGAGAAATTGTAGGCACTGCGCAAAGAGAATTCAAGCAGTACTTCCCAAAATCCGGCTGGGTGGAACATAACGCCCAGGAAATCTGGACTTCTGTCCTTGCAGTCCTTGCAGAGGTGCTTGGGGAAAATGATATCCAGGCTGAAGAGATTAACGCGATTGGGATCACGAATCAGCGTGAAACAGCGGTTGTATGGGACAAGCACACTGGCCGTCCTGTCTATAACGCCATCGTATGGCAATCAAGGCAGACGATGGATATTTGCAACGAACTGAACGAGCAGGGATACGGAGAAATGTTCCGTAATAAAACCGGTCTCCTGATTGATGCTTATTTCTCAGGAACAAAAGTAAAATGGATTCTCGATAATGTGGAAGGTGCCCGGGAAAAAGCGGATAACGGAGATCTCCTGTTTGGTACCATTGATACGTGGCTCATCTGGAAGCTGTCCGGAGGAAAAGCGCATGTCACGGACTATACCAATGCCGGCCGGACGCTTATGTACAATATTTATGATCTACAGTGGGACGACGAACTGCTTGATGTGCTTAGCGTACCGAAGAGCATGCTGCCGGAAGTGCGTTCTTCTTCCGAAGTGTATGCCAATACAGTGGACTACCACTTCTTTGGTCAGGAAGTTCCTATTGCCGGCGTAGCAGGAGACCAGCACGCTGCCCTGTTTGGCCAGGCATGCTTTGAAAAAGGTATGGCAAAGAACACGTATGGCACCGGCTGCTTTATGCTGATGCATACGGGGGATAAGCCAGTGCCTTCAAATAATGGCCTGCTGACTACTATTGCCTGGGGAATTGACGGTAAAGTTGAATACGCTCTTGAAGGAAGTATTTTCGTAGCCGGATCGGCTATTCAGTGGCTGCGGGATGGTCTTCGGATGTTTACTAACTCTCCGGACAGCCAGAAGTATGCCGAGCGTGTCAATGATACGAACGGTGTATACTTTGTACCGGCATTTGTAGGACTCGGTGCTCCTTATTGGGACAGTGAAGCGCGCGGAGCTATTTTCGGACTCAGCCGCGGAACGGAAAAAGAGCATTTCGTAAGAGCAACCCTTGAGTCGCTTGCGTATCAGACAAAGGACGTTCTCGGCGCAATGGAAACAGACTCTGGTATTGAAGTGAAATCTCTCCGTGTTGACGGCGGCGCTGTTTCAAATGATTTCCTGATGCAGTTCCAAAGTGATATTGTCGGTGTGCCCGTAGAGCGCCCGGCTGTTATTGAAACAACTGCGATGGGAGCAGCATATTTAGCGGGGATCGCTACTGGCTTCTGGAGCAGCAAAGAAGAAGTGAAAAAGCAGTGGAAAAAAGAGAAACAATTTGACCCGCAGATTAATGAAGATACGAGAACAGAACTGTACGAAGGCTGGAAAGAAGCAGTGGACGCTACCAGAGCGTTCAAACCGGGAAAAAAGAAAGCACCAACGCAGTCAGCTAACTAATAATTATGAAGGGACCGGCGCTTACCGCGAGCGCCGGTTTTTATATGCACTTCAATTTCTTCTTGATTATAGTGGGGAAGTTGTTTATGATTGATATTGGTAGAAATATATGTGCACCTAAAGCAAACAGACCGCAGAGCCCTTAGGAGCGGCTGTTTTTTTAATGGTTGAAAACAAGCAGGGCAAAGAAGCCTGGTGGTACATTCGATGCAGAAAAAGATGCAGATACTTTGTTCGTACGAGACCTTATATTAATAATTCTATAACCGTAAACACCGGTTGATGGAGGTGGCTGCATGGCTGGGGGTACGAAAAAAAGCCCTATCCGCTTTCTCAAAGAAGTAGGGCAGGAAATGAAGCGTGTTACATGGCCGACACGCAAAGAGCTAACGAAATATACGATTGTCACGGTACTGACTATCATCTTTTTTGTGATCTATTTTTCCGTTATCGATTTAGGGCTTTCTGAGCTTGTTCGTGTATTTTTAGAGTAGTAATGATTGAACGTTTGGAATAAAGGAGGGAAGGGACTTAGCTCCCACTCTAGATATGGAAAAAAGCTGGTATGTAGTCCATACTTATTCGGGCTATGAAAACAAAGTAAAAACAAACCTGGAAAAACGGGTGGAGTCCATGGGGATGACGGATAAGATTTTCCGTGTACTGGTACCTGTGGAAGAAGAAACGGAAACCAAAAATGGGAAGAGCAAAACAGTCTCCAAAAAGGTTTTCCCGGGATATGTCATTGTTGAAATGGTAATGACAGATGACTCCTGGTACGTAGTCCGCAATACGCCCGGAGTAACCGGGTTTATCGGTTCGACAGGAGCTGGGTCGAAGCCGACGCCGCTGCTGCCGGACGAAGTGGATGCTATTCTCGGTCAGATGGGCGAGAAGGAACCAAAGGCAGAGGTTGATTTTGAACTTAAAGAAGCAGTGAAGGTTACCGAAGGGCCGTTTGCTGATTTCACTGGCACGGTCGAAGAAATTAATGCAGAAAAGCAGAAGGTCAAAGTTTATGTAAACATGTTTGGCCGCGAAACCCCGGTTGAACTGGAGTTTACTCAGGTAGAAAAAATCTAGAGCCGGCTTATTGTTTCCGCCCACTCTTGAATTAGCTATTGCTTATTTTGGCTGCAGGTGATAAAATCATCCTGTTTGGTATTGAAAGATATCACAGCCTAAAGCACATGGTGTTTTAGAATGAGTGGGAGGATACATTGTATCCGGCTACCACATCACGGACGAAGGAGGTGTGTCGCGTGGCTAAAAGAGTCGAGAAGGTTGTTAAACTTCAAATTCCGGCTGGTAAAGCGAACCCGGCACCACCGGTAGGCCCAGCGCTTGGTCAAGCCGGTGTGAATATCATGGGATTCTGTAAAGAATTCAACGCTCGTACACAGGAGCAGACAGGGACAATCATTCCTGTAGAAATCAGTGTCTATGAAGACCGTTCGTTCACTTTTATTACGAAAACTCCGCCAGCTCCTGTACTTCTTAAAGAAGCAGCTGGAGTCAAAGGCGGTTCCGGTGAGCCTAACCGTAACAAAGTCGGTTCAGTAACCCGGGATCAGGTTCGTGAAATTGCTGAAACGAAAATGCAGGATTTGAACGCATCTGACGTTGATTCAGCAATGCGTATGGTTGAAGGAACAGCCCGCAGCATGGGCTTAAACGTTGAAGACTAATTGAAAGATTTGCCTTGCTGAAGGTTGTGTGGACGCCTCTGACGCTTTTGCCGAAGGGACGGCTCGCAACCTTTACTAGTGGGAGGTCTTACCGTTAAACCACAACAAGGAGGAAAAACAATGCCTAAAAGAGGTAAAAAATACCGCGAGGCGGCGCAGCTCATCGACCAGGAGCAGCAGTACAATGCTGAAGAGGCGATTGAGCTTGCGAAGAAAACATCGATCGTAAACTTTGATGCAACGGTAGAAGTGGCGTTTCGTCTTGGAATTGATCCGCGTAAAAACGATCAGCAGATCCGTGGCGCGATTGTACTTCCAAACGGAACAGGAAAAAGCCAGCGCGTGCTTGTTTTTGCTAAGGGCGAAAAAGCTCAGGAAGCAGAAGCAGCCGGCGCTGATTATGTAGGAGAAGAAGATCTGGTGAACCGCGTGCAGCAAGGCTGGTTTGACTTTGATGCAGTAGTAGCCACTCCTGACATGATGGCCCAGGTAGGGAAATTGGGCCGTACCCTCGGACCGAAAGGCCTTATGCCTAACCCGAAAACTGGTACGGTTACAATGGACGTTACAAAAGCTGTTGAAGAAATTAAAGCGGGTAAAGTGGAATACCGTGTCGATAAGTCCGGTAACATCCATGCGCCAATCGGCAAAGTATCCTTTGATACTGCAAGCCTGGTGGAAAACTTCAACACGGTTGCCGAAGCGCTTCAAAAAGCAAAGCCGGCAGCTGCTAAAGGAACGTACATGAGAGGCGTTGCTGTAACGACTTCCATGGGTCCTGGCGTAAAAGTAAGCACTTCGTCGTTGAAATTCGCATAAATTAAACCGTAATACTTTGTTTGCCGGCAGCTCCCGGGCGATCTTGAAAAAGCTCTTGACCCGGGTGCTGCTTCCATTTATACTAAATGACGGATCAGCCAACAATTTTATATTGTTGCCGCAGACAGCAGGAGTGCAAAGCGCTTAAACGTCCTGCCGAGGTACCATTCCTATACATTGAACGCTTTAATGCGTTTTACGGGAGTAGTGTCTTCGTGTCTGCTAATTGGACAGGAAGATTTTTTGTGTCTGCGGTTGCAGGCGGCAAACAATAAAGAATGGCAGGAGGTGGAACGGATGAGCAAAGTAATCGAACAAAAGCAGGCGGTTGTTGATGAAATCGCGGCTAAGCTGAAAGACAGCGTATCGACCGTACTGGTGGATTATCGCGGTCTGGACGTATCGGAAATCACAGAATTGCGTGCGCAGCTTCGTGAAGCAGACGTTGACTTCAAAGTATATAAAAATACAATGGCGCGTCGTGCAGCAGAAGATGTGAATCTGAAGGACGAGTTGAACGATTACCTGGTAGGTCCTACGGCCATTGCGACAAGCAAAGAAGACGCTGTAGCACCTGCGAAAGTGTTGTACAACTTCGCTAAAGATCACGAAGCACTGGAAATCAAAACAGGTGTCATTGAAGGCAGCGTTGTTTCCCAGGAGCAGATCCAGGAATTGGCAAGCCTTCCATCCCACGATGGACTTGTGGCTATGCTGCTTAGCGTTATGCAGGCGCCAATCCGTAACTTCGCACTGGCTACAAAAGCAGTGGCAGAGCAAAAAGAAGAAGAAGAGAGCGCCTAACCAACCGGCGTTTAAATCGGCTTAAATATTAATATTAAGAGGAGGATTATCCATGAGTAATCAAGAAATGATTGATGCGATTAAGGAAATGTCCGTTCTGGAACTGAACGAATTAGTAAAAGCAATTGAAGAAGAATTCGGCGTAACAGCAGCTGCACCAGTAGCAGCTGGCGGTGGCGGCGGTGAAGTCGTTGAGGAAGAGCAAACAGAATTCGACGTAGTACTCGAAAGCGCTGGTTCTTCTAAAATCAACGTCATCAAAGTTGTCCGCGAAATTACCGGCCTCGGCTTGAAAGAAGCTAAAGCATTGGTAGATGGAGCTCCTGACACGTTGAAAGAAGGCGTATCTAAAGAAGACGCTGAAGAAATGAAAGGTCAACTCGAAGAAGCAGGCGCTTCTATCGAATTGAAGTAAGTTTCGTATAAAACTCATCCGCATCTGTGCGGGTGAGTTTTTTGTTGCAATAAACTGTCTGGCCCTGCTATGATAATATTCCAATAATTAGAACGGAGCGATGCTATGAGCGGTGAACAATATTTTCATGCAAATCCAAGCGCGGCGAGCAACGAGAAAGTCATTCATGCAGAGCTTAGGGGAAAAGACTGGTCATTTATTACAGACAGCGGAGTCTTCTCGAAACAAACTGTGGATTTTGGTACGGAGACCCTGCTTGAAACCTTTGAATGGCCGGAGGTAGACGGGGACATCGTGGATGTTGGCTGTGGTTACGGCGTAGTAGGAGTTACTCTCGCCAAAGAAACCACCCGAAGCGTTCTGCTTTTTGATATCAATCAGCGCGCCGTGGAGCTGGCAAAGAAAAATATCCAGCGGTACCAGCTGGATAACGCAGAGGCGGCGGAGAGTGATTTGTTTAGCGCCTATAAAGGCGGAGCGGCAGCAGTTTTAACAAACCCGCCCATCAGGGCCGGAAAGAAAGTAGTACACCGGCTGTTCGAAGAAGCTTATGAAGCACTAAAGCCGGGGGGCGAATGCTGGATTGTCATTCAAAAAAAGCAGGGCGCACCTTCAGCGAAGGAAAAGCTTAATGAGCTTTTTCCGGTCGTGAAAAATGTGAAAAAGAATAAAGGCTATTATATTTTTCGGGCACGTAAATAAATAAAACAGCACCATCAGAAGTTGACGGTGCTGTTTTGATATGGTATTATAATTTAATGCGTATAAGTATCCATACGCGCCAAACTACATGTAATATTCTACTTATTAAATCAGGTGATACCGTAAGAAGTATCATCCATTTCTTTTCTATTTGCCACTTCACGGCTGGGCTGAATCACGGTTACAGCAAGCTTATCCACTACAACGAGAACGTTTGTGCTTTTGATTCCTTCTTATTCTAACACACTCGAATGAGAAATGGGAGAATCGATCGTAATAAGTATTAGGAAAAACAATTCCATTTAAGATAATCAACATAAGTCAGGGAGAAGCGATCAACGTTCTCAAACTGGCTATTCGGTTTGTGAAGCTTTTTTAACGACGAGGTGTGCGCGGGCTGTTCTCTGTGTTCTGATACGCAGGCGTTTTTATCAGAACAGAAAGAGCCGTCCGTCTACATGACGACGCGTCTCTGCATTTATCACTATTTAGCTATATTACCGATAATTGCCTTGGAAAAACGCTTGTTTTTAAAACGGGCGGATATCATGCGAGATTTGAGGGGTGAATCTGTTGTCAAGTCAACTTATTCAATTTGGACGTCACCGCCAGCGGAGAAGCTATGCCCGAATCAATGAAGTATTGGACCTTCCAAACCTCATTGAGATTCAGACGGCTTCTTATCAATGGTTTCTAGATGAAGGTATTCGCGAAATGTTCCAGGACATTTCGCCGATTGAAGATTTTACCGGAAACTTGGTGCTTGAATTCATCGATTACAATTTAGGGGAGCCTAAATATCCGATTGATGAATCAAAAGAACGCGATGCCACATATTCTGCACCGCTCCGGGTCAAGGTTCGCCTGATGAACAAAGAGACCGGCGAAGTAAAAGAGCAGGAAGTATTTATGGGTGATTTCCCGCTTATGACCGACACAGGTACTTTTGTGATAAACGGTGCTGAGCGTGTTATCGTATCCCAGCTCGTACGTTCACCAAGCGTATATTTTAATAATAAAGTGGACAAAAACGGCAAGCGTGGCCACACTGCAACCGTTATTCCAAACCGCGGTGCATGGCTCGAGCTTGAAACAGACGCAAAAGACGTCGTTCACGTTCGTATTGACCGCACGCGGAAAATTCCGGTTACCGTGCTCCTTCGTGCGCTTGGGTTTGGCTCGGATCAGGAGATTATCGATCTTCTGGGTGAAGACCAGTACCTGCGAAATACGCTCGAAAAGGATAACACAGAAGGCAGTGAAAAAGCCCTTCTCGAAATTTATGAACGTCTCCGCCCTGGAGAACCGCCAACGGTGGACAGCGCTAAGAGCTTATTAAACACGCGCTTCTTTGATCCGAAGCGGTACGATCTCGCAAACGTCGGGCGTTATAAAATGAATAAAAAACTTCATATCCAGAATCGTTTATTCAACCAGCGTTTAGCAGAAACGCTTGCTGATCCAGAAACGGGAGAGGTCATTGTTGAAGCGGGTACGATGCTCGACCGCCGGACATTGGACCGTCTGATGCCGTACCTGGAAAACAATCTTGGTTTTAAACGGTACACCGTTTCCGGTGGAGTGGTGGAAGATGCAGATTTGGACGTACAGTCTATTAAGATTTATGCAGATGACGGTCAAGGCGAAGACCGTGAAATTAACGTAATCAGTAACGGAAATATTGATAATGATACGAAGAATATTACTCCTGAAGACATGATTGCTTCGGTTAACTATTTCTTCAACCTTCTTCACGGTGTCGGCCGGACGGATGATATCGACCATCTGGGCAACCGTCGTCTCCGTTCTGTCGGGGAGCTGCTTCAAAATCAATTCCGTATCGGGCTTTCCCGTATGGAACGTGTCGTACGTGAGCGTATGTCCATTCAGGATCCAAGCTCCATTACGCCGCAGGCGCTTATCAATATCCGCCCGGTAATTGCTTCCATTAAAGAGTTTTTCGGAAGCTCGCAGCTTTCCCAGTTTATGGACCAGACAAATCCTCTGGCTGAGCTGACACACAAACGCCGTCTGTCAGCGCTTGGACCGGGCGGTCTTACCCGTGAACGTGCCGGCTTTGAAGTTCGTGACGTGCACTATTCCCACTACGGGCGTATGTGTCCGATCGAAACGCCGGAAGGTCCGAACATCGGTTTGATTAACTCCTTATCAAGCTACGCCAAGGTAAACAAATTCGGCTTCATCGAAACTGCCTACCGTCGTGTAGATCCGGATACGGGAGTGGTCACCGAACAGTGTGACTACCTTACTGCCGATGAAGAAGATAACTACGTAGTCGCCCAGGCGAACGCTTCACTTGCTGAAGACGGCACGTTTGCCGACGATGAAGTTATTGCCCGTTTCCGCGGGGATAACACGATCGTTCCAAAAGAAAAAATTGACTATATGGACGTATCGCCAAAGCAGGCAGTTTCTGCTGCGACAGCGTGCATTCCGTTCCTTGAAAACGATGACTCCAACCGGGCATTGATGGGTGCGAACATGCAGCGTCAGGCAGTACCGCTTCTTGAACCGGAAGCACCTCTTGTAGGTACCGGGATGGAATACGTTTCAGCAAAAGATTCAGGCGCTGCCATTATCGCACGTCACAAAGGCGTGGTTGAGCGGGCGTCCGCACGTGAAATCTGGATCCGCCGCATTGAAAATGTGGATGGAAAAGAAGTCGAAACTGATATCGACAAATACCGTATGATGAAATACGTCCGTTCTAACCAGGGAACAAGCTACAACCAGCGTCCGATCGTAAAAGACGGGGATCGTATAGAAAAAGGCGAAGTACTTGCAGACGGTCCATCGATGGACAATGGGGAAATGGCATTGGGCCGTAACGTATTAACCGCCTTTATGACGTGGGACGGCTATAACTATGAGGACGCCGTTATCCTGAGTGAACGGGTAGTAAAAGACGACGTTTATACTTCCATTCACGTCGATGAATACGAGTCAGAAGCCCGCGATACTAAGCTCGGACCGGAAGAAATCACCCGTGACATTCCAAACGTCGGCGAAGAAGCGCTGAAGGATCTGGATGACCGCGGTATTATCCGTGTCGGTGCGGAAGTGAAGGATGGCGACATTCTTGTCGGGAAAGTAACGCCAAAAGGCATGACAGAGCTTTCCGCAGAGGAACGTCTGCTTCACGCGATCTTTGGGGAAAAAGCCCGTGAAGTACGGGATACTTCGCTTCGTGTTCCCCACGGCGCAGACGGTATTGTACTCGACGTAAAAATCTTTAACCGTGAAGACGGAGATGAACTTCCGCCAGGAGTGAATCAGCTTGTCCGGGTGTACCTCGTGCAGAAGCGTAAGATTCACGAAGGGGATAAAATGGCCGGCCGTCACGGAAACAAAGGTGTTATTTCGCGTATTCTTCCAGAGGAAGATATGCCTTACCTGCCGGACGGAACACCGATTGATCTCATGCTGAACCCTCTCGGGGTGCCTTCTCGTATGAACATCGGACAGGTTCTTGAAATGCACCTCGGCATGGCGGCCCGTTCCCTGAACCTTCACATGGCGACACCGGTGTTTGACGGTGCCCGTGAAGAAGACGTGTGGGAAACCATTCAGGAAGCCGGTCTCGCCCGGGACGGAAAAACCGTATTGTATGACGGGCGTACAGGGGAAACCTTTGACAACCGTATTTCGGTCGGGGTCATGTATATGATCAAGCTTGCCCACATGGTTGACGACAAGCTTCACGCCCGTTCAACCGGGCCTTACTCCCTCGTTACCCAGCAGCCGCTTGGTGGTAAAGCCCAGTTCGGCGGCCAGCGTTTCGGAGAAATGGAAGTATGGGCGCTTGAAGCGTATGGTGCAGCTTATACGCTGCAGGAAATTCTCACAGTGAAATCCGACGACGTTGTCGGTCGTGTGAAGACGTACGAAGCGATTGTTAAAGGGGAAAATGTGCCGGAACCTGGCGTTCCCGAGTCGTTTAAAGTTCTGATTAAAGAGCTTCAAAGCCTTGGGATGGACGTGAAAATGCTTTCGAGCAATGAAGAGGAAATCGAGATGAAAGAACTCGATGATGAAGATGAACAACCCGGAGATAACTTGAATCTTAGACTCGAGTCCTCGGAAAACGCATAAGGTCTCATCGGTAAAATGGAGAACACGGGGTGTCTAATTAAAAGCTTATCAGCTTTTGTAGGCACCTCTTGTCCCTCTTTCAGCCATGCCACCTTTATAGATCGAAAGGGAGGTCGACCTCTTGATAGACGTCAATAACTTTGAATATATGAAAATTGGACTTGCCTCTCCGGAAAAAATTCGTTCCTGGACACACGGCGAAGTGAAAAAGCCAGAAACGATCAATTACCGGACGTTAAAACCGGAAAAAGACGGGCTGTTCTGCGAACGTATTTTTGGTCCGACAAAAGACTGGGAATGCCACTGCGGCAAATACAAGCGTATTCGCTATAAAGGCGTAGTCTGTGACAGATGCGGAGTGGAAGTTACTCGTTCGAAAGTGCGCCGGGAACGCATGGGCCACATCGAGCTTGCAGCTCCGGTATCTCATATTTGGTACTTTAAAGGTATTCCGAGCCGTATGGGACTTGTTCTTGATATGTCCCCGCGCTCGCTCGAAGAAGTTATTTATTTTGCTTCTTATACAGTAACGGAGCCAGGGGAGACGCCGCTTGAATACAAGCAGCTGCTTTCCGAACGAGAGTACCGTGCATATTACGATAAGTACGGCAAAACCTTCTCTGCTCAAATGGGTGCAGAAGCCATCCGCAAGCTTCTTCAGGATATTGACCTTGAAAAAGAAGTGCACGGCCTAAAAGGTGAACTCGAAACAGCACAGGGACAGCGCCGCACTCGCGCGATCAAGCGTCTGGAAGTACTTGAAGCGTTCCGTCACTCTGGCAACCATCCAGCATGGATGATTCTCGACGTGCTCCCGGTTGTTCCTCCGGAAATACGTCCAATGGTTCAGCTTGATGGCGGCCGGTTTGCAACCTCTGATCTGAACGATCTGTACCGTCGTGTGATTAACCGGAACAATCGTTTGAAGCGTCTTCTTGATCTGGGAGCACCGAGCATCATCGTACAAAACGAAAAACGGATGCTTCAGGAAGCTGTCGACGCCCTGATCGACAACGGGCGCCGCGGCCGTCCAGTTACCGGTCCCGGAAATCGTCCGCTAAAATCTCTTTCTCACATGCTTAAAGGGAAGCAGGGACGTTTCCGTCAGAACCTTCTCGGTAAACGTGTTGACTATTCTGGTCGTTCTGTTATCGTGGTCGGGCCAAGCCTGAAAATGTATCAGTGCGGGCTTCCTAAAGAAATGGCTCTTGAGCTCTTCAAGCCGTTTGTAATGAAAGAACTCGTGAACCGGAGTCTGGCACACAACATTAAGAGCGCAAAGCGGAAAGTAGAACGCGTGCATCCGGAAGTGTGGGATGTGCTTGAAGACGTTATCCGCGAACATCCGGTTCTTTTAAACCGTGCTCCAACGCTTCACCGCCTTGGTATTCAGGCGTTTGAACCGACGCTGGTCGAAGGGCGCGCCATCAAGCTTCACCCGCTCGTATGTACAGCGTATAACGCCGACTTTGACGGAGACCAGATGGCTGTACACGTGCCGCTTTCGGCAGAAGCGCAGGCAGAAGCCCGGGTGCTCATGCTTGCAGCGCAGAACATCCTGAACCCTAAGGATGGCAAGCCGGTTGTTACACCTTCCCAGGACATGGTGCTTGGAAACTATTACCTGACACTTGAGCGTGAAAATGCGATGGGTGAAGGTTCTACCTTTAACGATATAAAAGAAGTGCTCACTGCCTACCAAAACGGCTATGTGCATCTGCATACCCGGATTGCTCTGCCTGTCCGTGCGTTAAATAAAACGAATTTCAGTGAAGAAGAGATGAGCAAGCTCGTCTTAACGACACCAGGAAAGCTCATTTTCAATGAAATTCTGCCGACATCGTTCCCTTACGTGAACGAGCCGACAGCATTGAACCTTGAACAGGAGCTCCCGGAAAAATATGTAGTACCGAGCACAACAGATGTAAAAGAAGAATTTAAAAACCGCGAACTCATACAGCCATTTAAAAAAGGCTTCCTGGGGGATATCATCGCAGCGGTATTTAAGAACTTCCAGATCATCGAAACGTCGAAAATGCTTGACCGTATGAAGGATCTTGGCTTCCATTACTCTACAAAAGCAGGTATTACTGTTGGTATTTCGGATATTGTTGTACTTCCGGATAAGCAGGACGTGCTGACGGATTCCGAGGAACAGGTTTCGCGGGTAATGAAACAGTTCCGACGCGGTTTGATTACCGAAGAAGAGCGCTACGATAAAATTATCAGTATTTGGGGCAGCGCCAAAGACGTCATTCAGGAAAAACTTATGGGTACGCTTGATATAAGAAACCCTATCTTTATGATGAGTGACTCCGGTGCCCGTGGTAACGCATCGAACTTTACCCAGCTTGCAGGTATGCGCGGACTGATGGCCAATCCATCCGGACGAATCATCGAGCTTCCGATTAAATCAAGTTTCCGTGAAGGACTTACTGTACTTGAATACTTTATTTCCACGCACGGTGCGCGTAAAGGTCTTGCCGACACAGCGCTTAAAACTGCCGACTCGGGTTATCTGACCCGTCGTCTTGTGGACGTGGCCCAGGACGTTATCATCCGTGAGGATGACTGTGGTACTGACCGCGGACTTGCGGTAGCAACGCTTCGTGAAGGTAACGAAATCATTGAAAAACTTCAGGACCGCCTTATCGGCCGTGTAGCCTTTGAAACAGTGCGTCATCCTGAAACGAACGAAGTACTGGCTCAAAAAGGCGAGCTTCTGAATGAAGATTCGGCCCGTATTATTGAAGAAGCCGGCGTCGAAAAAGTCGTTATCCGCTCTGTCTTTACGTGCGATACGCATCACGGCGTCTGCAAAAAATGCTACGGCCGTAACCTTGCTACAGGAGCCGACGTTGAAGTGGGCGAAGCAGTAGGAATCATTGCTGCCCAGTCTATCGGTGAACCGGGTACGCAGCTTACAATGCGTACGTTCCACACAGGCGGGGTAGCCGGGGATGACATTACCCAGGGTCTTCCTCGTATCCAGGAGCTTGTTGAAGCCCGTAATCCGAAAGGTCAGGCTGTCATTTCTGAACTCTCCGGCGAAATTGTCGATGTGAAAGATCTGACGGATAAAAAAGAAGTTACGGTGCAGGGCGCGCTTGAAAGCCGCTCCTATACAACTCCTTATGGTGCCCGTCTCCGCATAGGAGTAGGAGATCAGGTGGAAGTCGGCCAGGCTCTTACTGAAGGTTCGATCGATCCGAAAGAACTGTTGAAAGTAACCGGACTCGACCAGGTACAGCAGTATCTTCTGAAAGAAGTTCAGAAGGTATACAGCATGCAGGGCGTTGAAATTGGCGACAAGCACATTGAAGTAATGGTCCGTCAAATGTTCCGTAAAATCCGGATTACTGATTCCGGTAATACAGATGCTCTGCCTGGCAGTCTGGTGGAAGTGCATGCGTTTGAAAAAGCAAACCGTGAAGCACTTCAAAAACACCATCAGCCAGCCGTCGGTCAGCCGGTCATTCTTGGTATTACGAAAGCATCGCTTGAAACAGACTCCTTCCTTTCGGCCGCTTCGTTCCAGGAAACGACAAGAATTCTTACGGACGCAGCTATTCGCGGCAAACGCGACGAGCTTTTAGGTCTGAAAGAAAACGTTATTATCGGGAAACTGGTTCCGGCCGGTACAGGCATGCAGCGTTACCGCAGCCTCGAACAGGTTCTCCCGGAAGAAGCTGTTCAGGAAATGCAGGAATCGGGCGAAGAAGTATATTCGTCGGAATGAAATAGTGTTGACATCGCAAAAACGCGGTGATATGCTATCTAAGGTGCGTTAAGCTCCTGTGCTTTGGAGGATGAATGATGTCTTATGAAAAAGTAACACAGGCTGACGAAGTTTTAATTGGAACTAAACAAACGCTTAAAGCGATTGAACATGGCACAGCTTCCGAAATCATTGTGGCAGAAGATGCCGCTGTAGAAATTCAGCAGCGTATTCTTAAAGCTGCAAATGAAAGCAGTGTTTCCATCCAGTTTGTCGATTCGATGAAAAAACTTGGAAAAGCTTGCGGAATTGATGTAGGAGCGGCTACGATCGCTTTAAAAAAGCAATAACGAGTTTTTGCTGGTGGGATTTCGGATCTCATCGGCAAAAACTTTCATTTTGCTTATCAATGAACCACCTGGAACGGTGGTCTTGAAATAACTTAGTCGGAAAGGAGGAAAACAACTATGCCAACTATTAATCAGCTGGTTCGTAAAGGCCGTCAGATGAAGACTAAAAAGACTGACTCTCCGGCATTGAACCGAGGTTACAATAGCTTGCGTAAAGTCCCAACAGATCAAAATGCTCCGCAGAAACGTGGTGTATGTACTCGTGTAGGCACACTTACCCCGAAGAAACCAAACTCGGCTCTTCGTAAGTACGCACGTGTGCGCCTGACTAACCAAATCGAGGTTACAGCATACATTCCTGGTATTGGTCACAATCTCCAGGAGCACAGCGTAGTATTGATCCGTGGAGGCCGTGTTAAGGACCTTCCTGGTGTGCGTTATCACGTTGTTCGTGGTGCTCTTGATACTGCCGGTGTACAAAACCGTATGCAAAGCCGTTCCAAATACGGAACCAAGCGCGGGAAGAAAAAGAAATAATAACAGCTCGTTCATAATATAAAGAAAGGAGGAGGATTTATGTCTCGTAAAGGACCAGCACCACGCCGTGATGTTCTGCCTGATCCTATTTATAACTCCAAGCTTGTTACACGCATGATCAACCGTGTAATGAATGATGGTAAAAAAGGAAAAGCGCAAAATATCCTATACAGAGCATTTAACCTCGTGCAGGAGCGTTCCGGTCAGGAGCCGATGGAAGTTTTTGATCAGGCTATGAAAAACGTTATGCCTGTATTGGAAGTAAAAGCCCGCCGTGTAGGGGGAGCTAACTATCAGGTTCCAATTGAAGTTAAACCAGACCGTCGTACGACTCTGGCACTTCGTTGGATCGTGAGCTACGCTCGTCTTCGTGGAGAAAAAACCATGGAAGAGCGTCTTGCAAATGAAATTCTTGATGCTTCCAACAACACAGGATCTGCTGTTAAGCGTCGTGAAGATACTCATCGTATGGCTGAAGCAAACAAAGCGTTTGCTCACTACCGCTGGTAAGCACTACCGCGGAAAATACTACTTTGATGAATGGAAGGAGAAAGAAAGTCCATGGCACGTGAATTCTCCTTGGAAAAAACCCGTAATATTGGAATCATGGCTCACATTGATGCTGGTAAAACGACAGCAACAGAGCGTATCCTTTATTACACGGGTCGTATCCATAAAATTGGTGAAACCCATGAAGGTGCTTCTCAAATGGACTGGATGTCGCAGGAACAAGAGCGTGGTATTACTATCACCTCCGCTGCGACGACAGCCCAATGGAAAAACCACCGTATCAATATCATCGACACTCCTGGCCACGTAGACTTTACCGTAGAGGTAGAGCGTTCCCTGCGTGTACTTGACGGAGCTGTTGCTGTATTGGATGCGCAGTCCGGCGTGGAGCCGCAGACAGAAACTGTATGGCGCCAGGCAACTACCTACCATGTTCCACGTATTGTTTTCGTTAACAAAATGGACAAGGTAGGCGCGGATTTTGTTTATTCCTTAAGCACACTGACAGAGCGTCTCGGCGCGAATGCTCAGGCAATTCAGCTTCCGATCGGTGCTGAGGATGATTTTGAAGGAATTATTGATCTTATCGAAATGCAGGCTTACTACTACCTTGATGATCTCGGAACCCGTGCGGAAGCGCGTGAAATTCCGGAAGAGTATCAGGCACAGGCACAGGAGTACCGCCAGAAGCTGGTGGAAGCTGTATCAGAACTCGATGAAGATCTTATGATGAAATACCTTGAAGAAGAAGAAATCACAAATGAAGAACTCAAACTGGCAATCCGTAAAGGAACACTGAACGTTGAGTTTTATCCAGTACTTTGTGGTTCTGCCTTTAAAAACAAAGGCGTTCAGCTTATGATCGACGCTGTTCTCGACTATCTTCCATCTCCATTGGATGTTCCTGCTATTAAAGGTAAATATCCGGATTCGGAAGAAGAGGAAGAGCGCCCGGCAGACGACAACGGGAAGTTCTCTGCACTGGCCTTCAAAGTGGCCACAGACCCTTATGTCGGTAAGCTGACTTTCTTCCGTGTATATTCTGGTACACTCAGTTCCGGGTCGTACGTCAAAAACTCCACGAAAGATAAACGTGAGCGCGTCGGCCGTATTCTTCAAATGCACGCAAACTCCCGTGAAGAAATTTCAACGGTATATGCCGGTGATATTGCAGCGGGCGTCGGTTTGAAAGATACGAGCACCGGTGACACACTTGTGGCAGAAAAAGACAACATCGTGCTTGAATCGATGGACTTCCCTGAACCGGTTATTTCCCTTTCTGTAGAGCCGAAGTCGAAAGCGGACCATGACAAAATGAGTATCGCTCTCGGAAAGCTTGCAGAAGAGGATCCGACCTTCCAGACAGAAACAGACGAAGAAACCGGACAAACGATCATCAAAGGTATGGGTGAGCTTCACCTTGACATTATCGTTGACCGTTTAAAACGGGAATTCAAAGTAGAAGCGACTGTAGGTGCCCCTCAGGTATCCTATCGTGAAACAATCCGCCAGGAAGCTAACTGCGAAGGTAAATTCGTACGTCAGTCCGGTGGACGCGGTCAGTACGGACACGTTTGGGTGAAATTTGAGCCAAACGAAGAAGGCGCCGGCTTTGAATTTGTAAACAAAATCGTCGGTGGTGTGGTACCTCGTGAGTATGTACCTTCCGTGCAGTCCGGTATTGAAGAGTCCCTTCAAAGCGGTATGCTCGCCGGTTATCCGGTTATCGACGTAAAAGCTACTCTTTTTGACGGTTCCTATCACGATGTCGACTCTAACGAGATGGCATTTAAAGTTGCGGCTTCCATGGCTCTGCGTGAAGCAAAGCAAAAATGTAAGCCGGTACTGCTTGAACCGTTAATGAAAGTAGATATCGTGGTTCCAGAAGAATACATGGGCGACGTTATGGGTGATGTAACATCCCGCCGTGGCCGTGTAGACGGTATGGAAGCACGAGGCAACTCTCAGGTTATCCGGTCATTTGTACCGCTTGCTGAGATGTTTGGGTACGCCACGACTCTTCGTTCCAACACGCAGGGCCGCGGAACGTATTCCATGTTCTTCGATCATTACGAAGAAGTGCCAAAAAGTGTTTCTGAAGATGTTATCAAGCAGGCAACAGGACAGTAAAAATCCGGCAGCTTGATGATTGTATGCATGACGGATTTATTGTAAGCTAAGGTAGGGCGTTTACTGATAGCAGCGCCCGCCTGGCTGCTATACAACATTAATTACCTGAAATAAAGGGAGGACAATTATAATGGCAAAAGAAAAATTCGACCGTTCGAAAACGCATGCGAACATTGGTACTATCGGTCACGTTGACCATGGTAAAACAACTTTGACTGCTGCGATCACAACGGTACTTCACAAAAAATATTCCCGCGGAACGGCTATGGCTTATGACGCAATCGACGGTGCACCTGAAGAGCGTGAGCGTGGAATCACGATCTCCACTGCACACGTTGAGTATGAAACTGATTCCCGTCACTATGCACACGTTGACTGCCCAGGTCACGCTGACTATGTTAAAAACATGATCACTGGTGCAGCTCAAATGGACGGAGCGATTCTCGTTGTGTCCGCAGCTGACGGCCCAATGCCTCAGACTCGTGAGCACATCCTACTTTCCCGTCAGGTTGGTGTACCATCCATCGTTGTTTTCTTGAACAAAGTTGACATGGTAGACGACGAAGAGCTTCTCGAACTCGTAGAAATGGAAGTTCGTGACCTCTTATCCGAATACGACTTCCCTGGTGACGATGTACCAATCATCAGCGGTTCTGCTCTGAAAGCCCTCGAAGGCGACGAAGAGTATGAAAACAAAATTCTTGAACTGATGGAAGCTGTAGACAACTACATTCCAACTCCAGACCGTGACAAAGACAAGCCATTCATGATGCCTGTAGAGGACGTATTCTCTATCACAGGCCGTGGTACAGTTGCAACTGGCCGTGTTGAACGTGGCGTTCTTAACGTTGGGGACGAAATTGAAATCATCGGTATCGATGAAGACTCCCGCAAATCCACGGTTACTGGTGTAGAAATGTTCCGTAAGCTTCTTGACTATGCAGAAGCTGGCGACAACATTGGTGCGCTTCTCCGTGGTGTGTCCCGTGATGACATCAAACGTGGCCAGGTTCTTGCAAAGCCAGGTTCGATTACTCCACACACTAACTTCAAAGCAGAAGTTTATGTACTTTCCAAAGACGAAGGTGGACGTCATACTCCATTCTTCTCTAACTACCGCCCACAGTTCTACTTCCGTACTACGGACGTAACTGGTATCATCCAACTGCCTGAAGGCGTTGAGATGGTAATGCCTGGCGATAACGTAGAAATGACAGTTGAGCTCATCAACCCAATCGCTATCGAAGAAGGAACTAAGTTCTCTATTCGTGAAGGCGGCCGTACAGTTGGCGCCGGCGTTGTTTCTACTATCCAAAAATAATCACCCGATTATTCTCCTCTAATGCTGAAAAGCATTAGAGGTTTTTTTATTTCTTCCATATTAATTAAAGCTCTTAAAGATAAAAGGGAAAAAGGGGGGACACACCGAGATTTTTTTGAAAAACCCCTTGCGTAAAAGGCGAACGATCACTATAATAGATGAAGTGTGACCATGGGAGACATAGAAATACTTCTATATCCACCCACGGTCAGGCGATGATGCGGAAGGTTGCTGACACACCCGGGTCCATTGCCATGACCAGGTGTGAGGAAATTTTCGCGGAGTATGTCTGTAAAATCGGACGAGAAGGAGGGCTTTTAATGGCAGCTAATGAAAAAATTCGTATTCGTTTAAAAGCGTATGATCACAGAGTGTTGGATCAATCCGCTGAAAAGATTGTAGACACGGCAAAACGTTCTGGTGCAGGTGTTTCTGGACCGATTCCATTGCCAACAGAGAAATCTGTTTATACAATTCTTCGTGCTACGCACAAATTTAAAGATGCTCGTGAGCAATTTGAAATGCGTACACATAAACGTTTAATCGACATTTTAACGCCAACGCCACAAACGGTAGATTCGCTTATGCGTTTAGATCTACCATCGGGTGTAGACATCGAAATCAAATTATAATAACAAATATATGAAAATCAAAATTTATTAGGAGGTGTGACTCATGGCCAAAGGAATCTTGGGTAAAAAACTCGGCATGACGCAATTGTTTAAAGAAAACGGCGAACTGCTTCCAGTTACGGTCATTGAAGCAGAACCAAACGTTGTGCTTCAAAAGAAAACTACTGAGTCCGATGGATACGAAGCTATTCAGCTAGGTTTTCACGACAAAAAAGAAGCACGCGCAATCAAACCGGAAAAAGGACATGCTGAGAAAGCAAACACGACCCCCAAGCGCTTCGTTAGAGAAATCCGCGGGACAAACCCAGAGGATTACGAGGTTGGTCAAGAGGTCAGTGTAGCAACATTTGCAGAAGGAGATATCGTAGACGTCACTGGGAAATCCAAAGGGAAAGGGTTCCAGGGTGCTATCAAGCGCCATAACCAATCCCGCGGACCAATGACGCACGGCTCCCGTTTCCACCGTGCCCCTGGTGCGATGGGCGTTATCGACCCTAACCACGTATTGAAAGGCAAAAAGCTCCCTGGACGTATGGGTAACAACACGGTTACAGTACAAAACCTGGAGATTGTTAAAGTAGATACCGAGCGCAACGTGCTTTTAGTTAAAGGCAATGTTCCTGGTGCGAAACGCAGCTACGTAACAGTACAGAACGCTGTGAAAGCAAACACTGAAAAAGCATAATAGAAAGGAGGGCGCAAGATGCCAACAGTAGATTTACTAAACCAAACCGGTTCCCGCGTAGGAGATATCGAATTAGCAGACACTGTCTTCGGTATTGAACCAAATGAGCACGTCCTGTATGACGCAGTAATCATGCAGCAAGCATCGTTACGACAAGGAACGCACAAAGTGAAAAACCGTTCCGAACGCCGCGGTGGCGGACGCAAGCCATGGCGCCAAAAAGGCACAGGCAGGGCCCGTCAAGGTTCCATCCGTTCCCCGCAATGGGTGAAAGGTGGTATCGTGTTCGGTCCGACGCCAAGGTCTTACGGCTATAAGCTTCCGAAAAAAGTTCGCCGTCTGGCTATCAAATCAGCACTCGCAAGCAAAGCACAGGAAAATGATCTTGTCGTGCTTGATGAGCTGAAGTTTGATGCTCCGAAAACGAAAGAGATGGTTAAAGTACTTTCTTCTCTTTCCATTGATACGAAGGTATTGATTGTTACCGGCAACGACGATGAAACAGTCGGTCTGTCTGCACGCAATCTTCCTAACGTAACATTCCTCACGGCAAGCAGTGTAAACGTCCTGGACGTTGTGAAACATGACAAATTGGTTATGACACAGGACGCCGTGAAGAAAGTAGAGGAGGTGTTCGCATAATGGAAGCACGTGACCTAATTAAAAAACCCGTTATTACAGAACGCTCCGCTGACTTGATGGACGAAAAGAAATACACGTTTGAAGTAGACGTGAAAGCTAATAAATTCCAAATCAAAAACGCGGTTGAAGAAATCTTTGATGTTCAGGTAGAGAAAGTAAATACAATGAACAAAAAAGGTAAATTCCGTCGTTTTGGCCGTCATGAAGGGTACAAACCCAACCGTAAAAAAGCGATCGTGACGCTTACAGCAGATAGCGAAGATATTGAATTCTTCGAAGGTGCTTAATTAACAAATAGATACGAAGGAGGGTAATGAGCATGGCTATCCAAAAGTATAAACCGACCACAAACGGCCGCCGTCACATGTCGGTAAACAAGCACAGCGAAGTCACTTCAGAAACACCAGAACGTTCGCTGCTTGAACCGCTTCACAAAAAAGGCGGTCGTAATAACCAGGGTCGTATGACCAGTCGTCACCAGGGCGGCGGGCATAAACGTCAATACCGTGTTATTGACTTTAAACGTAATAAAAACGACGTACCAGGTAAAGTTGCTGAGATCGAGTATGATCCAAACCGTTCAGCAAATATCGCGCTTATCAACTACGTTGATGGTGAAAAACGGTACATCCTTGCTCCAAAAGGGTTGAAAATCGGCCAGGAAATCATGGCTGGTTCGAGTGCAGATATCAAACTTGGTAACGCATTGGACCTTCGTGATATTCCGGTAGGTACTGTTATTCATAACATCGAATTGAAGCCGGGCCGCGGCGGACAGCTCGTTCGTTCCGCTGGAGCAGAAGCCCAGGTTCTTGGTAAAGAAGGCAAGTACGTACTCGTGCGTCTTCGTTCCGGTGAAACCCGTCTAATCCTCGCTTCCTGCCGTGCAACTGTCGGTCAGGTTGGAAACGTAGAGCATGAACTGGTGAACATCGGTAAAGCCGGACGTTCCCGTTGGTTAAACAAACGTCCACACGTTCGTGGTTCCGCAATGAACCCTAGCGATCACCCACACGGTGGTGGTGAAGGCCGTGCGCCAATCGGACGCGTTGCACCTGTATCCCCTTGGGGTCAGCCTGCAGTTGGCTATAAAACAAGAAAACGCAATAAAGATTCCAATAAATATATCGTGCGTGGCCGTCGCCGTAAGAAAAAATAATAAAAAGATGAAGCTGCGGTTCTCCGGAATCGCAGGTTAATCGCGAAAGGAGGTTCTCTCATGGGTCGTAGTTTAAAAAAAGGACCTTTCGTCGACTTGCACTTGATGAATAAAATCGAGAGACTAAACGATTCGAACAATAAAGAAGTTATTCGTACCTGGTCACGCCGTTCCACAGTATTCCCGGAATTTGTCGGCCATACGATTGCAGTGTACGACGGACGCAAGCACGTACCTGTTTATGTATCTGAAGATATGGTAGGCCATAAGCTTGGTGAATTCGCACCAACTAGAACGTTTAAAGGCCATAAAAATGACGATAGAAAAACGAAAAGATAAGACCTGAGGGGAGGTAAAGAAACATGGAAGCAAAAGCAGTAGCAAAGCAGATCCGTATCGCCCCCCGCAAGGCTCGTCTTGTGATAGACCTAGTCCGGGGAAGATCCGTCGGAGAAGCTATTGCCATCCTTAAGAACACGCCAAAATCGGCGTCTCCGATTGTTGAGAAAGTTATTAACTCTGCTATCGCCAACGCAGAGCACAACTATGAGATGGAACCAGAAAATCTTTACATCAGCCAAGCATTCGTAGACGAGGGAGTAACACTCAAACGTTTCCGCCCACGTGCAATGGGGCGCGCAAGCCGCATTAACAAACGTACGAGTCACATTACTGTAATCGTCGAAGAAAAAAAGGAGGGATAACGCGTGGGACAAAAAGTTAATCCTATCGGACTTCGTGTTGGAGTCATCCGTGATTGGGAATCGAAATGGTATTCGGAAAAAGAATACGCGACTTTGCTTCATGAAGACTACAGAGTGCGCCGTCACATCGAAACGAAGCTCGTTGACGCTTCTATTTCTACTGTGGAAATCGAACGTGCGGCAAACCGTGTGAATATTACGATCCATACTGCGAAACCAGGAATGGTTATCGGCCGCGGTGGCTCGGAAGTGGAAGCACTCCGTAAAGACTTGAACAACCTGACTAACAAGCGGGTTCACATTAACATTGCAGAAATAAAGCAGGCAGACATGGATGCCCGTCTCGTAGCGGCAAACATTGCCCGCCAGCTTGAAAATCGTATTTCTTTCCGTCGTGCAATGAAACAGTCTATTCAGCGTACGATGCGCGCAGGAGCAAAAGGGATCCGGACAGAAGTAAACGGACGCTTAGGCGGCGCAGACATCGCCCGCTCTGAAAGATACAGTGAAGGAACAGTACCTCTCCATACGTTGCGTGCAGATATTGATTATGGCACTGCAGAAGCAGATACAACGTACGGTAAACTGGGTGTAAAAATCTGGATTTATCGCGGAGAAGTCCTTCCAACGAAAGGAACGAACAAAGAGGAAGGAGGCAACTAATATGTTATTGCCAAAACGCGTAAAGTATCGTCGCGAACACCGTGGCAAAATGAGAGGCCGTGCAAAAGGCGGCAAAGAAATCACTTTTGGCGAGTACGGACTGCAGGCAGTGGAAGCTTCCTGGATCACGAACCGCCAGATCGAATCTGCACGTATCGCTATGACTCGTTATATGAAACGTGGCGGTAAAGTCTGGATCAAAATCTTCCCGGACAAGCCATACACAGCGAAGCCCCTCGAAGTCCGCATGGGTTCCGGTAAAGGTTCTCCTGAAGGCTGGGTAGCTGTTGTAAAACCAGGAAAGATCATGTTTGAAATTGCCGGGGTTAACGAAGAAATTGCCCGTGAGGCTTTGAGACTTGCAGCTCACAAGTTACCGATTAAAACGAAATTTGTGAAACGCGAAGAAGTGGGTGGTGAGGCAAATGAGAGCTAATGAATTGAGAGATCTAACCACAGTAGAAATCGAAGACCAAACAAAAAGCCTGAAAGAAGAACTTTTTAACCTTCGTTTTCAATTAGCGACTGGTCAGTTGGAAAATCCCGCCCGCATCCGTACTGTAAGAAAAGATATTGCACGTGCCAAAACCGTGTTGCGTGAACGTGAACTCGGGATGAACAAAGGCTAAAAGGAAAAGGAGGTTAAACCAATATGGCTGAAGAACGTAACAACCGTAAGGTTTATAACGGCCGCGTGACATCCGATAAAATGGATAAAACGATTGCTGTTGTTGTTGAAACTTATAAAAAAGACCCGTTGTACGGCAAACGTGTCAGAGACTCCAAAAAGTTTAAAGCCCACGATGAAGAAAACACTGCAAAAGTTGGCGACATCGTCCAGATCATGGAAACCCGCCCGCTTTCGAAAGACAAGCGTTTTCGTCTCGTGAAAGTAATAGAAGAATCAGTTATTCTTTAAATCGTTTTTAAAGAAAGGAGGTACCGTGACTTATGATCCAACAAGAATCACGCTTAAGAGTAGCGGATAACTCTGGTGCCCGCGAAGTACAGTGCATAAAAGTTTTAGGCGGTTCCGGCCGTAAAACTGCTAATATCGGTGATATGATTACATGCTCTGTCAAACAAGCAACACCAGGGGGCGTTGTCAAAAAAGGCGAAATAGTTCAGGCAGTTATTGTACGTTCCCGCAGCGGCGTTCGCCGTCCAGACGGTTCTTACATTCGCTTTGACGAAAACGCAGCTGTAATCGTACGTACGGACAAAGGACCACGTGGAACACGTATCTTTGGCCCAGTAGCAAGAGAGCTTCGTGATGAGCAGTATATGAAAATTATCTCCCTTGCACCGGAAGTTCTGTAATACAAATATCATGCGAAGTCGTGATGTCCCGTTAAGGAGGTGCGAAAATGGCCCAAAATAAGCTTCATGTTAAACAGGGTGAAAAAGTAAAAGTAATCAGCGGCAAGGATAAAGGCAAAGAAGGCGTTATCCTTAAAGCAATGCCTGCACAGGAACGTGTAATCGTCGAAGGTGTTAACATCGTGAAAAAACATGCGAAGCCTTCCCAGGAAAACCCACAAGGCGGTATCTTAAACCAAGAAGCTGCCATTCACGTATCAAACGTTATGCCGCTTGATCCGAAATCCGGCGAACCAACACGTGTTGGTCACAAGGTAGAGAACGGCAAAAAAGTACGTGTCGCCAAAAAATCAGGTGAAGCCCTGAACTAAGTAAGACAAAGGACGAGAGGAGGTCACACGAATGAACGCTTTAAAAGAAAAGTATCAAACATCAATCGTACCGAGTCTGCACGAGAAATTCGACTACTCTTCCGTAATGGGAGTACCGAAGGTTGATAAAATTGTTATTAACATGGGTGTTGGGGAAGCAGTACAAAACCCTCGCTCATTGGATAAAGCAGTAGAAGAGCTGGAAGCAATCAGCGGGCAGAAGCCTTTGATTACAAAAGCAAAACGTTCTATTGCAGGATTTAAACTTCGTGAAGGTATGCCAATCGGTGCAAAGGTAACTTTGCGCGGAGCACGTATGTATGACTTCCTGGAGAAATTAATCCACGTCACGCTTCCACGTGTCCGTGACTTCCGCGGTGTGTCAAACAAAGCATTTGACGGCCGTGGCAACTACACGCTTGGTGTACGCGAACAATTGATCTTCCCGGAAATTTCCTACGATCAGGTAGAAAAAGTACGCGGAATGGATATCGTTATCGTTACTACTGCTTCTACTGATGAAGAATCTTACGAGCTGCTCGATCAAATGGGCATGCCATTTCAAAAATAAATTATTCACGTAAACGCCGGCAGGCGCCGGCGCACGACCCCGTAACTGGGAGGGAGGTATTCAAATGGTCATGACAGATCCGATTGCTGATATGCTTACTCGTATCCGCAACGCAAACATGGTGAACCACGAGAAAGTAGAATTTCCTGCATCGAACCTTAAAAAAGAAATCGCTGAAATCCTCAAGCTGGAAGGTTTCATTCGCGACGTTGAATATGTCGATGATAAAAAACAGGGAATGATCCGCTTATTCTTAAAAACAGGTACGGAAAACAAGAAAGTTATTTCCGGTATCAAACGTATCAGTAAACCAGGTCTCCGTGTTTATGCAGGATCCAACGAGGTTCCTAAAGTGCTGGGCGGACTTGGTATCGCAGTGATTTCTACATCTAAAGGTGTTATGTCTGATAAAGAAGCAAGAAAACAAAACGTTGGCGGCGAAGTACTCGCATACGTTTGGTAATAAAATCGTTATAAAGAACGGAGGTGTGCAATATGTCTCGTATTGGCCTGAAACCAATCGAAATTCCAGAAGGCGTAACAATCGCTAAAGAAGGAAATACAGTAACAGTTAAAGGACCAAAAGGTGAATTGAGCCGTGATCTTCACCCGGTTATTACTGTGAATATTGGAGAGTCGGAAGTGACTTTTGAACGCCCTTCTGACAATAAAACGTACCGTTCGCTTCATGGTACGACCCGAAGCCTTGTAAACAACATGGTAGAAGGTGTAACAAAAGGGTACGAAAAGAACCTCGAGCTCGTCGGCGTAGGTTATCGTGCGCAGAAGACTGGCGAGAAGTTAGTGTTAAACGTTGGTTACTCCCACCCGGTAGAATTCGTTTCCGAGGAAGGAATCGATATTGAAGTACCTTCTAACACGAAAGTGACCGTCCGCGGTATTGATAAAGAACGCGTCGGGGCAGTAGCTTCCAACATTCGCTCTGTGCGTCTTCCTGAACCTTACAAAGGCAAAGGAATCCGCTACGAAGGTGAAGAAGTTCGCCGTAAAGAAGGTAAAACGGGTAAATAATCGGTTAATTAACATCGCAACAAGCACGAAAGGAGGAACTGTACGATGGCTCAAGCAACAAGTTATGAAAAACGTAAGAAACGCCATATGAGTATCCGCCGCAAAATCAGCGGCACACCAGAACGTCCTCGTCTGAACGTTTTCCGTTCTGCAAAGCATATCTATGCGCAGCTGATTGACGACGAAGCAGGAGTGACTCTGGCAGCAGCATCGACAATGGAGAAAAATTCCGGAATCGAAAATGGCGGCAATAAAGAGGCAGCCCGCAAAATCGGAGAAACTCTCGCCAAGCGTGCTACAGAAAAAGGCTATGACACAGTCGTTTTTGACCGGGGTGGATTTGTTTATCACGGCCGTGTTCAAGAACTCGCTGAAGCAGCCCGCGAGAACGGACTAAAATTCTAAAAAGTAAGGGAGGGACAAGAATGCAAAGTATTGATCCGAATAAACTGGAGCTTGAAGAACGTGTTGTAACCATCAACCGTGTCGCAAAAGTTGTAAAAGGTGGACGTAACTTCCGCTTTGCAGCACTCGTAGTAGTTGGAGACCGTAACGGCCACGTCGGCTTTGGCCAGGGTAAAGCTATTGAAGTACCAGAAGCAATCCGTAAGGCGGTAGAAAACGCTAAAAAGGACCTTGTACAGATTCCGATCGTAGGAACAACTATTCCACACGAAATCACTGGTCACTTCGGCGCAGGCAACGTTCTATTGAAGCCTGCATCTGAAGGTACTGGGGTAATCGCTGGAGGACCGGTACGTGCCATCTTAGAGCTTGGCGGCGTACAGGACATTCTGTCGAAATCTCTCGGTTCCAACAATCCTATTAACATGGTTCGCGCTACTATCAACGGATTAACTTCTTTGAAAACAGCTGAAGAAGTAGCTAAATTGCGTGGTAAGAGCGTCGAAGAATTGTTAGGATAAGGGGGGAAAGCAAATGGCCAAACAATTGGAAATCACCCTTACCCGCAGTATGATCGGGCGCCCGGAAGAACAACGTGTTACAGTCCGTACACTTGGTTTGCATAAAATCAACCGTACGGTAGTAAAAGAAGACAATCCTGCAATCCGCGGTATGGTGAACAAAGTATCTCACCTGCTGACGGTAAAAGAACTGAACTAATAAATTTCATTCCTAAATGACAGGGAGGTGGCAACATGAAACTCCACGAACTTCAGCCTGCAAAAGGCAAAAACAAACAGCGTAACCGTGTAGGCCGCGGGCCGGCTTCCGGCAACGGCAAAACTTCCGGCCGCGGACAAAAAGGGCAGAACGCCCGTTCCGGCGGTGGTGTACGTCCAGGTTTTGAAGGTGGGCAGAACCCTATCTTCAAGCGTTTGCCAAAACGCGGCTTTACGAATATTAATCGTAAAGAGTACGCTATTGTTAATGTGGAAACGCTCAACAGCTTCGACAACGGTACAACAGTAACTCCAGAAGCGTTGCTTGAAAAAGGCGTAATCAGCAAGTACAAAGATGGCGTGAAAATTTTAGGCGACGGCAAGTTGGAGAAAGAGCTTCAGGTGCACGCGAACAAGTTCTCTGCTTCAGCAGTGCAAGCAATTGAGGCAGCAGGCGGAAAAACCGAGGTGGTCTAATGTTCCGCACGATTATCAACATGTTTCGTGTGAGTGACATTCGAAACAAGGTGTTGTTCACCTTAGCCATGTTGATTATATTTCGGATCGGAAGTTTTATTCCGGTGCCTGGAACAAACCGCCAGGTGCTAAATTTCTCTGATGAAGCAAGTGCATTTGGCTTTTTAAACACGTTTGGAGGCGGGGCGCTGTCGCAGTATTCCATATTTGCGATGGGCGTCATGCCATACATTACCGCTTCAATTGTGGTACAATTGCTTCGTATGGATGTTGTGCCTAAATTTTCGGAATGGGCAAAGCAGGGGGAAACAGGAAGACGGAAACTGAATCAGTTCACCCGTTATTTTACTATTGTTCTTGCGTTTGTTCAGGGACTTGGAATGTCAGTTGGGTTTAACAACTATTTTCCAGGGCTTATTCCGGACCCAAATGCTGCAAAGTATATATTTATTGCGTTGATAATGACAGCCGGCACGGCTTTTTTAATGTGGCTTGGTGAGCAAATCACTGCAAAAGGTGTGGGGAACGGTATCTCTATCCTGATCTTTGCCGGTATTGCGGCGGGTATTCCTAATGGAATCAACCAAATTTATGCGACGCAGATCGAGGATGCTGGCGGAGAGTTATATATAGGCATTATCACTATAGCGCTTCTGGCAGTAGCAGTTCTTGCTATTATTGTAGGCGTCATTTTTGTACAGCAGGCGCTGCGCAAAATTCCTATTCAATACGCAAAACGAACTGTTGGACGGAGCCCGGTTGGCGGCCAGTCGACACATCTTCCTTTAAAAGTAAACGCTGCAGGGGTTATCCCGGTAATTTTTGCTTTGGCGTTATTTATTTTTCCGCCAACAGCAGCGAGCTTTATTGGGGAAGAGAATGCGATTGCCAACTGGATTGTAAATAACTTTGATTATACGCAGCCTATAGGAATGGTCGTATATGCAGCTTTAATCATTGCGTTTACGTACTTTTATGCCTTTGTGCAGGTGAATCCCGAACAAATGACGGAGAACCTGAAAAAGCAGGGGGGCTACATTCCCGGCATACGCCCAGGGTTTGCCACTGAAAAGTACATCCGGCGGACGCTCTACAGGCTTACATTCGTCGGAGCCCTGTTTTTAACCGTGGTTGCCATCATTCCAGTCTTTTTCATCACACAGATGGGTCTCCCACAGTCGATTCAAATTGGCGGTACAGGCCTTCTAATCGTTGTAGGGGTTGCTTTGGAAACGATGAAGCAAGTAGAAAGCCAGTTAGTTAAACGGAACTATCGCGGTTTCATTAAATAGAATTGGCCTCGAAGACGAAGCTCGCCTATGCCGCTTCCCTTCGGGTAAAATAGTCGTTGGAGGAGATAGCGTGAATCTGATATTGATGGGGCTGCCGGGTGCTGGAAAAGGCACGCAGGCTGCAACAATTAGTGAAGAATACAATATTCCCCACATTTCTACTGGGGATATGTTCCGCGCAGCCATTAAAGAAGAGACCGAGCTTGGCAGACAGGCAAAGTCTTACATGGATGCTGGTGATTTAGTTCCAGACGAAGTCACAAACGGTATTGTTGAAGAACGTTTGCAGAAAGAAGACTGCCGAAACGGATTTTTGCTCGATGGTTTTCCTAGAACTCCGGCACAGGCTGGTGCACTGGAAAAAATGCTGGCGGATATGGGCAGGCAGCTCGATTACGTACTGAACATCGATGTTCCAAAAGAAAAACTTGAAGAACGTCTTACCGGCCGTCGCGTTTCCCCTTCTTCAGGCAGGACTTATCACGTGATTTACAATCCGCCGAAGCAGGAAGGGATTGACGATGTAGACGGAAGTGAACTCGTTCAGCGCGATGATGATAAACCGGAAACGGTTAAGCGCCGTTTGGAAGTAAACATTGAACAGCAGCAGCCGCTGATTGATTTCTATGAAGAAAAAGGATATCTCCGTAACATCGATGGAGATCAGGATATAGATAAAGTATTTCATGACATTGAAGCACTCTTGAAAGACCTTCGTGCATGATTGTTTGTAAAACGGGTCGGGAACTCGTTATAATACGGGAAGTGCGATGTGGCAGAAGCGTTTCATAAGTAACGCGGAGCCCATCGGATACGACCCGGGAACATGATGCAATACCATCATTTTAGGGGTACACTGAATTTGCCTAGAGCAAACACGTATACACCCTCTCCGATGGTTGGACAACCTGGTCCGTTTATTACGGTTTCAGGTTGCTAAATCCTAACGAAGCCTAAGGAAAAGAGGATGCATGCATGAAAGATTCGGAGTCAAGGCGACCCGATCTGGGACAAATCGTTCGAGTGACCCGGGGGCGCGAAGCTGGTCAGTACGCGGTAGTAATCGATGTGCTGGATGATAAGTTTCTGATGCTGGCGGACGGGGAAAGACGAAAGTTCGATCGGGGAAAGAAAAAAAACACGTCCCACGTAGAATTGCTTTCGTATATTTCGCCGGAGGTACAGTCGAGTTTAATAGAAACCGGCCGAGTGACTAACGCGAAAATCCGGCACGCTCTTTACACCTTTTTTGAACAAGAAGCCTTATTTGAAAAGGAGAATTAATTCATGGCTAAAGATGATGTTATTGAAATGGAAGGTACGGTGGTTGAGCCTCTTCCAAACGCTATGTTTCGTGTCGAGCTTGAAAATGGACACAAAATTTTAGCGCATGTTTCCGGTAAGATTCGTATGCACTTTATCCGGATTCTTCCTGGTGATAAAGTAACTGTAGAAATTTCACCGTACGATCTTTCCCGCGGACGTATTACGTACCGCTACAAATAGACCCGCAAGTTCATTCTTGAGCACTCTTACCAATGCATGGCATGCATGCAGTGAAGGAGGTAAATGGAAAATGAAAGTAAGAGCTTCCGTTAAAAAGATTTGTGACAATTGTAAAGTTATTCGCCGTAAAGGTTCGGTAATGGTAATTTGCTCGAACCCGAAGCATAAACAAAGACAAGGATAATAAAAAGGAGGTGCCCGCATGGCACGTGTTGCAGGAGTAGATATTCCGCGTGATAAGCGTATTGCTATTTCACTCACTTACGTATACGGCATCGGCAAATCGCTTGCAGTTCAGGTTCTGAACGAAGCTGACGTTGACCAAAACACCCGTGTGCGTGATTTAACAGAAGACGAACTCGCCCGTATCCGTACGGCTATTGATAACAACCATACGGTAGAAGGGGATCTTCGCCGTGAAACGTCCCTCGACATCAAACGCTTGATGGAGATCGGAAGCTATCGTGGAATCCGTCATCGTCGTGGACTGCCGCTTCGCGGACAAAACACGAAGAACAATTCCCGTACCCGTAAAGGTCCGCGTCGTACAGTAGCAAACAAACGTAAATAATTTATTCATAAAGGAGGTTACCTATTATGGCAAAAGCAAAGTCGAACGCACCACGTAAACGCCGTCAGCGCAAGAATATAGAGTCGGGTGTGGCTCATATCCGCTCGACGTTTAACAACACGATTGTAAACATTACGGACGTCCAGGGAAACACACTTGCATGGGCAAGCGCTGGAGTGCTTGGTTTCAAAGGTTCCCGTAAATCCACTCCATTCGCAGCTCAAATGACTGCAGAAACAGCAACAAAAGCTGCAATGGAACACGGATTGAAAAGCGTAGAAGTTACAGTGAAAGGTCCAGGAGCTGGACGTGAAGCTGCAATTCGTTCCCTTCAGGCAACCGGTGTAGAAGTTACGGTCATTCGTGATGTTACGCCAGTACCTCATAACGGGTGCCGCCCGCCAAAACGTCCACGTGCATAACTGAAAGCGAACATGACTATTGCAAAGGATTCAGGCTAAAAGGAGTGCTTTTGCATTTCGCTTTCCTGTTTTCCTTACTTTCCGGCACCGGCTGCCGGATGTACGACGTTTGAAGGAGGGTACGCAAACAAATGATCGAAATTGAAAAGCCTAACATTGAAGCGGTCGAAGTGAGCGAAGATGCCAAGTTTGGCAAATTTGTTGTTGAACCATTGGAACGTGGTTATGGTACTACCCTGGGGAATTCCCTGCGTCGTATTCTTTTATCCTCGTTACCGGGAGCAGCGGTTTCTACGGTTCAAATCGATGGGGTTCTTCACGAGTTTTCTACGATTGAAGGCGTACTTGAAGACGTAACAACCATTATTTTGAATTTGAAAAAGCTTGCTTTAAAGGTGTACTCTGATGATGAAAAAGTGCTTGAAGTTGATGTGCAGGGAGAAGGTACGATATCTGCACGGGATATCACGCACGACAGCGACGTGGAAATTCTAAATCCGGATCTTCACATCGCTACGTTATCAAAAAACGCCAACCTGCATATGCGCCTTACCGCTCATCGCGGACGCGGTTATGTCCCGGCTGAAGGAAACAACAGCGACGACCTTCCAATCGGTGTCATTCCCATTGATTCTATTTATACGCCGGTCGAGCGTGTAAATTACCAGGTGGAAAATACTCGTGTCGGACAGATTACCAACTACGATAAGTTAACGTTGGATGTCTGGACAGACGGCAGCATCCGTCCCGAAGAGGCAGTATCCCTTGGTGCAAAAATCATGAATGAGCACTTGAATATCTTTATCGGCCTGACCGATCAAGCACAGAATGCGGAGATTATGGTGGAAAAAGAGGAAGACCAAAAAGAAAAAGTGCTTGAAATGACAATTGAAGAGCTTGATCTTTCGGTCCGTTCTTATAACTGCCTGAAACGCGCAGGCATCAATACTGTGCAGGAGCTGACGCAGAAGTCAGAAGAAGATATGATGAAAGTCCGCAACCTCGGACGCAAATCGCTGGAAGAAGTTCAGGAAAAACTCGGTGAACTCGGCCTCGGATTGCGCGAAGAGGACTAATCATAAATATTTGTTTGATCAAAGGAGGGAATTGTAATGCCATACTCAAAGCTTGGACGCGACACATCGGCAAGAAAAGCGCTCTTTCGTGATTTGACTACCGACCTTATTATTAACGGCCGGATCGAAACAACTCACGCAAAAGCGAAGGAAGTACAGCCGATCGCAGAAAAAATTATTACTCTTGGAAAACGTGGAGATTTGCACGCCCGCCGTCAGGCAGCTGCATTCGTTCGCAAGGAAACAGCTAATGAAGAAGGCCAGGATGCTGTTCAGAAGCTGTTCTCTGAAATCGGTCCTCGTTACGAAGACCGTCAAGGCGGATACACGCGCGTACTGAAACTCGGACCGCGCCGTGGAGACGCTGCTGAAATGGCTATTATCGAACTTGTATAAACGGGAAGCCCTCGTTTATACATTTCTTTCATTTGCAAATGAAGGTAACATGTAAAAGAGGCAGGACGATGTCTGTAAAGACTGCGTCTTGCTTTTTTTCTATGCAAAAATCGAACATTAAAGGGAGGGGAGAGGGCATGGCGATTATCGAACTCCAGAATCTTGAATATCAATACGAGGAAAGCGACGAAAAGGTGTTGAAAGGATTAAATAAAAAGATTCATAAAGGGGAATGGCTTTCGATTATAGGAGCCAATGGTTCCGGGAAATCGACACTCTCCCGTCTCTTTAACGGCCTTTCCCAGCCGACCGGAGGGGCTGTTCTTGTGCTGGGTAAAAAGACAACAGATGAGAATTCTCTGCAAATGATTCGGCGGGAAGTGGGGATGGTTTTCCAAAACCCTGAGCATCAGTTTGTGGCTCCGACGGTGCGTGACGATATTGCTTTTGGAATGGAAAACGCCGGAATTCCGCGAGAAGTAATGCTCGAACGCATTGACGAAGTCAGCCGCTGGGTAAACATCGGGCATATTTTACATATGGAGCCGCACCGCCTGTCGGGAGGCCAGAAGCAGCGGGCGGCGATAGCCGGAGTTCTTGCTTTACGCCCTCAGGTGATGGTGTTTGATGAATCGACCTCCATGCTTGACCCGAATGGCAGAAAAGAAATTTTGGAAACAATGAACCGGCTGTGCCGCGAATCGGGCATCACAATCGTATCGATTACTCATTATCTTGAAGAAGCCTTTATGTCCGACCGTATTTGGTTCATGAAAGCAGGACGAATCGAAAAAGATGTAACTACGGCCAGCATCCCGGATCAGCTGGAGTGGATGGAGGCAGAAGGGATGCCCCTTCCGTATAAATATCAGCTTTACAGAGAAGCAAAGAAGCGGAGGATCGATATACGAACGCTCCGTACCATGGTTGAAGGAGAGTAGCAGCATGGATGTGAATTTTCAAAACGTAAGCCATGTGTATATGAAAAAAACGCCGTTTGAAACATTAGCACTTAAAAACATAGATGCCTGCTTCCGCTCTTCTTCAGTGACGGCTGTTATTGGGCGTACCGGCTCCGGGAAATCAACACTTGTGCAGCACATCAATGGACTGCTTAAGCCGTCCGCCGGCGTGGTAACAGTAGGGGATTACCAGCTGGAAGCCAAAACAAAGCGAAAAATGGTCAAAACGGTGCGGAGTCATGTAGGAATGGTGTTTCAGTATCCCGAGCACCAGCTGTTCGAGGAAACCGTCGAAAAAGATTTATTGTTTGGGCCGAAAAATAAGGGAATGGACATAGCGGAGATACAAAAGAAGCTTCCAGAATTGCTGCAGCAGGTGGGGCTTAGTGAAACACTGCTGGAACGCTCGCCGTTCGAGCTGAGCGGGGGGCAGATGCGGAGGGTAGCAATAGCCGGGGTGCTTGCCACCAACCCGGACATTCTTATTCTGGACGAACCAACTGCTGGTCTCGATCCCCAGGGACAAAAAGAAATTCTGGAGCTATTTATGAACTGGCAGCTTATGTATCAGCCGACAACGATTATGATTACGCATCAAATGGAGGAGGCGGCTGCATTTGCTGAGTACATGTATGTGATGGAGGATGCAGAGATCAAAATGCAGGGAAAACCGGAAGCCATTTATGCCCAGCGGGAAAAGCTGCAGGGAATGGATTTGGATATCCCGGAGCAGGTACGGGTGCTTCAGCAGATTGAACGGGACAGCGGCATCCGCTTCCCCCATTATAAGCTTTCTCCGGCAGAAGCTGCAGATTACTGGGAGCAGGCCGTTCAGAACGGAGAGGTGCCACATGTTTGAAAATGTCATAATCGGCCAGTATCTGCCGGGGCGCTCCTTTCTTCATCATATGGATCCCCGGGCGAAGATTGCCGCCGTATTGTTTTTAATCATTGTAGTTTTTCTCGTGAACAGCTGGAATGGATATGCGCTTTTCGGAGCGGCGGCGATAGCCGTTTATTTTCTTTCCGGAGTGCCATTTCGATATATCCGCAAGGGAATGTTTCCGGTATTTATTTTAGTGATATTAACATTTTTTCTGCACGCTTTTTTTACAAGAGAAGGAGACATCCTCTTTTCGATCGGTATATTTTCGTTTTATGAGGAAGGCATCCGCCAGGGACTGTTTATTTCTCTTCGCTTGCTGCTGCTCGTGTATTTCACGTCGCTTTTAACGCTGACAACGAGCCCGATTGACCTTACAGATGCATTAGAGCAAATGTTTTCCCCGCTCGAGCGCTTTAGGTTTCCCGCCTACGATGTGGCGATGATGATGTCGATTGCGATCCGGTTTATTCCTACGCTCCTGCAGGAAACAGAAAAAATTATTAAAGCCCAGACGGCCCGCGGCGCTGATTTTAACAAAGGCTCCATGCGGGACCGGATGCAGGCATTTGTTTCTCTTCTAGTGCCGTTATTTGTACGTGCCTTCCGCCGGGCGGAGGATTTGGCCTATGCTATGGAGGCCCGCGGCTATAACGGAGGAGAAGGGCGGACAAAGCTCCGTCTGCTCGTGTGGGGCTGGAGAGATACTTTATGCTGCGTTCTGATCGCGGCATTTGGAGTTATTTTATTGTTTTTACGCCAGTAAACGAAAGGAGGAAAGTCCAATGCCGAGAGTGAAAGCAACAGTAGCGTATGATGGTACGTTTTTTGAAGGCTGGCAGGTGCAGCCGGGCCGCCGGACGGTCCAGAGAGAAATCGAGGAGGCGCTCCAGAAAATGCACAAAGGTGTCCATGTGCCAATCCATGCTTCAGGCCGGACGGATTCAGGTGTGCATGCAAAAGGCCAGGTATTCCATTTTGATTCTCCGCTGCAGCTGCCGGAGCACAAATGGGGAAAGGCCCTTGAATCCTTTCTGTCAAAAGATATCCACGTCTGGCACTCCGCGTATGCCAATGAAGATTTCCACGCACGTTTTGACGCAGTGGAGAAAGAGTACCGGTACTGCGTGCTGCTGCGTAAGGAGCGTGACGTGTTTCGCCGAAATCATGCCTTTTATTACCCATATCCAACGGACGTTGAAGCTGTGCAGAAGGCAGTCCGCTACATTGAAGGGGAGCACGACTTTTCCTCCTTTTGCGCTGCCAATACCGACGTGAAGGAAAAAACCCGCACGGTATACAAAGCAGATGCTACGCTAGACGGGGAGGAGCTGTGGTTTACGTTCCGCGGGTCGGGCTTTTTATACAATATGATTCGCATTGCTGTGGGAACGCTTCTCGAAATAGGAAAGGGCAACCGTTCCCCTGAAGAAATGAAATCTATTATTGAAACGAAGGAGCGGGCTGCTGCCGGTAACACGGCCCCCGGCCACGGTCTGTATCTTTGGAAGGTGAATTACTGACAGATGAAAGTATTTATCCAGGCCGGTTATAAAAAGCAGTAGTGGGTAGAAAATTAAGGGAGCTGAGGTTATGACGTTTGTAAGTTTTCTGTTCGTCCTTGTTTTTGCTGCTGTCCATGCTGCGGTTAAATTTGTCGGACGTATATCCAACGCAGGTCGCCGCAAGCTGATTTCGATTTCCGGTGGAGTAGCGATCGCTTACGTGTTTTCTATCACTCTGCCAAATTTGAGCACTTCTCAAAAGCAGATTGACAGCCAGACCAGTACTGCTTTTTTAGAAACGGTAAATAATGATGCTTACCTGGTGGCTATGGGGGGCCTGCTTCTAACCTATGCCCTTGAAAAGGTTGCTCATTCGTTTCATCGGGAAGACAGCGTGAGGGATCGTCTTCGGAGCGGGAACCTCTACTTTTTAATTCCGCTTATATTTTATACATTGTTTAATGTTATCGTAGGCTACCTGCTGCTTCATGGCCAAATGGGAACAGCAAAGGAAACTGTCTTTTATTTCGCTGCCCTTTCGGTCTATCTGTTAACCTCAGATATCAGCATGCGCTCCATCAATCATCGTCTCTTTGATAAATTTGGCCGGTGGTTTTTAGTAGCGGGAGTTTTAGCAGGCTGGCTCTTTGGATTGCTCATTGATTTAAAGGACGAGTGGGTGTCAGTTATCTATGCGTTTATTTCCGGGGGTATTATTTATCAGGTAATGCAGGAAGAAATACCTCAGCACCGGAAGAGCACGTTCCGGTATTTTGCCGCAGGCTGCGCACTGTACACAGTACTCTGGCTGGCCGTGCGTTAACAGTCTTTAAGGCCAGCTGAAAACGTAGCCGGCTACGGAAAAAATTGATTATAAAAAAACAACGTTTCCTGGTGTTTTAACATTGACATTTGGCCCCTATTATTATACGATGTTATTTGGCATTTCACGTCCCACTGCCCCGGGATACGGAATGATGAGCGTAAATATGACAAGTGATCGATGATATAATCGGCAGAGAATTGATTTAGGAGGGAAATAACTATGCGTACGACATACATGGCTAAGCCAGGCGACGTAAAACGCAAATGGTACGTAGTAGACGCACAAGGCCAGACACTCGGACGTCTTGCCAGTGAAGTCGCTGCAATCCTTCGCGGTAAAACAAAGCCACAATATACCCCGCACATTGACGTTGGGGATAACGTGATTATTGTTAATGCAGAAAAAATCCACTTAACCGGGAAAAAACTTTCTCAAAAGTATTATCACCGTCACAGCGGTTATCCGGGTGGACTGAGATCTACACGCGCAGACGACATGCGCCGTGAGAAACCAGAAAAAATGCTCGAAATTGCTATTAAAGGCATGCTTCCGAAAAATACTCTTGGCCGCGAACAAGGCAAGAAGTTATTCGTATACGAAGGCCCAGAGCACAAACACCACGCACAACAACCAGAAGAACTGCAACTGCGCGGTTAAAATAAAAGGAGGGACTACATTTGGCACAAGTACAATATTACGGTACTGGACGCCGGAAAAACTCATCGGCTAGAGTTTTTCTTGAGCCAGGCGATGGAAAAATCACTGTAAACGACCGTGAACTCGACGAGTATTTCAACCTTGAAACATTGAAGCTTGTTGTAAAGCAGCCACTCGCTGCTACAGGCACGGAAGGTTCTTATGACATTAAAGTAACTGTAAGAGGCGGCGGTTTCACCGGCCAGGCTGGTGCTATTCGTCACGGAGTAGCGCGCGCTCTCTTGAAAGTAGACCCGGATTTCCGTCCTACACTGAAATCTGAAGGCTACCTGACTCGTGACGCACGTATGAAAGAACGTAAAAAATACGGTCTCAAATCAGCACGTCGTGCGCCACAGTTCTCGAAGCGTTAATAAAATTATTGGTATACCAGCTTTCACAAAGGTTTTTGGTGCAGGTTGGATCAAATCAATAATCAATATTATGAAGAATTTAAAGCATCAGCATATCACATGGCTGGTGCTTTTTTTGATATTAATTTTAAGCAGTAATTTTATTTTAGTGAACGTTCTAAATTCCATTAATATCTTCTTTTATCAATAGTCGCTTAAACGGCCTTTGTCGTTCCATTGACCATACATTTTATTTTTTCTTGTGTTTTCAATAAATTTTTCCAATCTTTTACTAAAAATATCAGTTTCATTTCTATAGCTTTGTATTGTATCAATTCGAACTCTTTTATATAGGTCTGGGAAATTAATGAAATTTTGATACAATTGATAATCTTCTTTTAGGCGCAGTTCAATATCTTTATCAATGGTAAAAGATTCAGGCCTCATATCAGGAAGGACTTTCAATCCCTCTTCTTTCATCAAACCTAACTTTTCTAATCTTCGAACCCTTTCCTTATTTAATTCTGTCCAATTACTTTGTTTCTTTCGTGGGGAAAGCCTTTGAGCTAGCTCAGTGTCTGATAATTTTTTACTTATGCCATCAATCCAGCCAAAACATAATGCTTCCTCAACTACATCCAGATACTGAACGACACCTGGTTTTTCGGTCATACTTATTAAAACCCAACAATATTTTTCTGTATTTGAGTTCTCTTCGAGCCACTCTCTTAATTCCTGTCTTGTCTTAGCTGTAATTAGATTTTCAATTTCCATTTTGAACATACCCTTTCTATATTTAGTACTTAAGATAACGTTACAGATATGAGATGGAAAAAAAGAAAATTAATGCTGTATTTAAGTAATAACAATTTTTACAGTAAGTTGAACGGGCGTTTAGAGATATACTGTTAGTTTCCACGAGGGCGGTCACTTGACGCTGTAAGTGATGTATAGCTGAGTGCCCCTTTTTTACTTAATTATACGGTCTCCCGGGACACTTACCTATAAAGAACTGGCAAGAAAGTATATTTTTTTGACCGACTGTTAACCTCATTTGTTTGTATGTAGAGAAAAACAGCAGGTTTTAGTTGTAAACGTTTGAAATATGCTTCTTAAAAACGGTATGCTAGATAAGGAATGTTTCCAATAGTTACAGCTATAGTCTAGAGAAGGAAGGTGTGCAATGTGATTACAGAAGAACAGGTGCGCGAAGCACTTCAGTCCATAGAAGATCCTGATCTGGGGAAGCCGATTGTTGAAACCGGCGGCATCCGCAGTATCAGTGTCAAAGATGACAGCAAAGTGCGTTTAAAAATAGCATTGGCAAAGACTGGTACTCCCGAACAAATGCAGATGCAGCAGCAGGTAGTGGATACGATCAAAGAGGCCGGGGCCGACTCAGTAGGACTCCGTTTTGAGACTCTTGAACCCGAAGAAGTAGAAAAAGCCGGAGGCCTAAAAGGGGAAGAAGGACCGAAGATTTTATCCGAGGATAACAAAACTCAGTTTATTACCATTGCGAGCGGTAAAGGCGGAGTTGGTAAATCTACGGTTACAGTAAATACAGCTGTGGCGCTGGCCCGTGCCGGAAAAAAAGTAGGTATTATTGACGCAGACATTTACGGCTTCAGCGTACCGGACATGATGGGCATTGAAGAACGGCCGAAAGTACAGGATGAACGGATCTATCCGGTAGAGCGTTTCGGCGTTAAAGTCATTTCGATGGGATTCTTTGTAGAGGATAACGCTCCGGTAGTATGGAGAGGCCCGATGCTCGGAAAAATGCTGAACAACTTCTTTAACGAAGTGGAGTGGGGAGACCTTGATTACCTGCTCTTGGATCTTCCGCCGGGTACAGGGGATGTGGCACTCGATGTTCACACTACCCTGCCGGAAAGTCAGGAAATTATCGTCACTACGCCGCACCCGACGGCAGCATTTGTAGCAGCCCGTGCCGGAGCAATGGCGATAAAAACCAATCACCGTGTATTGGGTATTATTGAAAACATGGCTTATTATGAAAGCCGCAGCGGTGAGAAAGAATATGTCTTTGGTGAGGGCGGGGCAGACCGCCTGTCTGATGAGTTAAAGGTTGGCATTCTTAGCCGCATTCCATTGGGACAGCCGCTTGAAGATGATAGTGTGTTTGCCCCATCTGTTTATCAGCCGGAACATCCAATCGGTGAGCTTTATGATGAATTGGCGTCAACTATTATGAACAAAGTGCCTGTTGAATAGCAGTCAATAAACAGAAGCCGCCCGCAGATATCTGCGGGCGGCTTCTTTCTATTTATTGTATTGGATGAGATTTTCCATCGGCTGCTGCAGAGATGGAACAGTATAAATATATTTAGAAGGAGAATCAGCTAAAGGGCCTATATGAATGCCTTCAATCCCGAGCAGAACGCCGGGCATTACATCATTCATTAAGTTATCTCCAATGACCATCGTTTCCTGGGGGCTCACCCGGTACTCCTCCAATAATTTTTCGTAATGATCTTTCGTTTCGGCTGGTTTGTTGGCAGAAGTAATTCTAGTGTAGGGAGGAAGCAGATCATGAAGGTTTAATTGCTGTAAAATAGATTCTGCATCTTCATCGTCGCTATTGGTAACTAACACCATCTGCTTGCCGTTAGATTGAAGCCATTGCAGGCCGGACCGAAGCGAAGGAGTCTGGGAAAGCTGGAAGGATTCAGATGACATATATGTTTTTGTTTCCACGTAAGCGGCGTAGGCTTCTTCTTTCGAAACTCCGAAATGTCTGGCAGTAGCATGGGGAGTCCACCATCCGTCTCCGATAGCTATTTTTCTGTCAAAGTCAAAAGAAAGGTTCTTATACTCTTCCGCCCAAACAGAAGGTTTTATTTCTCTCCCGCTCCAATTGACGACTCTTACTGGTTGGGTGGTGACCGGGTCGAGGTAGAGAATCCGGTCGTTTTCTGCATCATATGCTGTACCTATCTGCAGATCACGTTCACCGTTTTGAACAGCTTCGTACTCGGAGAAAAACGCAGGCCGGTCTTTGTCTGCAATAAAGGCAGCCAGCCGTTCAGCATAATAATCAAAGTGTTCAGTATCCTCATATAGAGTGCCATCCAGATCAAAAATCAATAATTCTTTATCATTCCAATGAATATCGGCCAACGTTCAATTCTCTCCTTTCTTCCATTACATACCACTAGAATAGCATAAAATCCGAAGCAGTTAGTAATCAGAATGCAAAGGAAAGGCCTATAAAAGGTCTTATGGAATGAATAGCTAATTATACGTTAATTTATTTCTGCATTTTTTAAAAGAAATTATAAAAAATTGTTGACCGCTTAGAGCCACGGTGATATATTTATACATGCGCTTCCGAGAGAGGCGAAAAAACAGCAGCCGGAAATAATAAATTTCTTAAAAAGTTGTTGACTTTAACTTACCTACTTGGTATGATAGTAATTGTCGCTTTGAGCGGCAGATCGTTCTTTGAAAAGGAAAGACAAGCCAGAGCCCCAATCAAAAGCAACACATTTTTAGGGCATTTCGGATGCCACAGCA
>NZ_JBQLIA010000021.1:0-56174 GCF_056034345.1 Marinococcus sp. LNSP9103-4
TACCGTATCAACGGGGATTCTGTCTCTTTTTTATTGATAATGGAAATAATTGTTAATAAACCCGCAACATAAAAGTACATATAATACAAAAATCCCCCTATATACTTTTTATACAGGAGGAATTTCTTTTTATTATTCAGTTATTCCGCGAGAACGTCCTTCACTGGCTCCAGTGCGGCGAGAAGCTCTTCATCAACCTCCGGAAACGCTCTGGTCCAGTGCAGAAAACCGTGGATCATACCTTCTGCCCGGCGCAGGCTTACCTGCCCGCCAGCCTGGTCAATAGCTTTGGCGAATGCCTCTCCTTCATCACGAAGCACATCGTTTTCGGCAGTAACGATATGAGTAGGCGGAAGCTCCCCAAGTCGTTCAAAAACGAGCGGAGCGAGGTATGGATCCTCTTCATCTTCTCCGTCAGCATACTGTTCCATAAACCATTCCAGATCCCGGAGCGGCAGACCATATCCTCCGGCAAACATATCCACCGAAGGGAAATCATGCTCCCCGCTGACGCTTGGGTAAAAAAGAAGCAGTGAAGCCACCTTCGGGCCGTTTTCTTCCAGCGCGCGTATAGCAGTCACAGCTGCCAGGTTGCCACCCGCGCTGTCGCCGGCCAGAGCTGTCCTTTCCGCGTCCAGCTGGTGCGGCTCCGCATTTTCCATCAGCCATAGCAGCGCATTGTATGCATCCTCCGGCGCTGCCGGAAAAGGATGCTCGGGCGCAAGCCGGTAATCCACGCTCACGACTGCACAATCCGACTCTTTGGCGATGGCACGGCAAATGTGGTCGTGTGTCCCAATATTCCCAATCACAAATCCGCCGCCGTGATAGTAAACAATGGTCGGGTAGCGGTCCATCTCGGTATCAGGGTAATAAATCCGGAGCGGTATTTCCCCGTATTCTCCGGTAGTCATTATATCCCGGATACCTCCGGCTTCATCGACGTTAACGTGGGACGTAATAACGTCGATGCTGTCATTGAACTGGCCCCGGGCTTCTACCGGCGTCAGCTCGTGCATCTGCATCATGCTTTCCTGTTCTTCTAAAATTGCCTGCAGTTCTTCGTGCACAGCCATATTATCTGCCCCGCTTACTCGTCTGCTGCATGGATGGCGTGCTTTTCATTCAGTTCGTTGTAATCGAGCTGAAGCAGCTGCAGCCAATCCTGCACGTATTTTTTGGCATTATCCCGTTCGAACTGCTCCCATTCATTTTCGAGCCCGAATTCTTCCACCTGTTTTTCGAAAGATAAAAAACGGTCCTCTTGTTCCAGTGCTTTTTTCAGGGATTCCTCTTTATCATCCGGCTGCTTCGAGGCAAAGTCCTGCATCAGCCGTGTACTTTCTGCTTTCGTAATCGTCGGGATAGCTACAAGATTCGCGCTTTCCTCCGAACTCCAGGAAAGCGGCGTATCCTCTGATACTGTTTCGACAAATACCAGTCCGAGCTTTTTATCCAAAACGAACATAAACTCATCAAACTGCTGCAGGTATGCTTCTACTAAATCATCCATCAATGCCATATTATTCGTGCCCCTTTTTCTTGATTTCAATTCTTTCCGTTAATTTCGCTTTTACCTCCGGCCATTCCTCTTTTATAATGCTGTAAACAGCCGCATTGCGCACACGCCCATCCGGGAGCTTGCGCTCATTACGCAGAATGCCTTCTTCAAAAGCTCCCAGCTTCTGAATTGCTTTCCTGGCAGCTTTGTTCTGTTCATCTGTTTTAAACTGTACACGAACAACCCCCAGGGTTTCAAACGCATATGTGAGAAGTAAATATTTGCACTCCGTATTTACGCCGGTGGAACGGACCCTTTCACTGTAATACGTAGATCCAATCTCTGCTGTTTTCCGCTGCGGGGAAATATCGTAAAGCCTGGTCGATCCCACAATGGCGCCGTCTTTTTTCCGCTTCACAACAAACGGCACCGTATCTCCCTGCTGATACAGCTTCAAAGCTTCCTCGACGATCATTTTCATATCGTGTTTATTATGCATCTTTCTCGTCATGTATGTCCAATTGGAAGGCTCTGAGGCGATTTCAAACAATGAGTCTGCATGTTTTTCCTCCAGCAATTCCAAATCAAACTGCTCTCCTGTTAACCGCAATGTATTAGCTCCATTTCCTTTAATCGGATGTACTTATCATATCACTCCAGGCCTTAAGCCAAAAGTAAAAAGCAGCACCTCCCGGGATGCTGCTTACTGTGTTACTGCCCGGACAGCACTCTGCTTTTCAAAGCCCCGGTTCCGGAATGCTTTTTTCTCTTTCGGGGTAAAAGCATTGTATTCTTTAAGGAAAGCTTCATATTGTTTTAAAATTTCGGAGGCTTCTCCTTCAGCTTTCACTTCTCCAAATTCAAGCCATAGTATTTTGTTGCAGAATTCTTTCATCTGCGTCAGCGAATGGCTGACAAAAAACATCGTTTTCCCCCGCTGCTTAAATTCGTGCATTTTATCCAGGCATTTTTGCGCAAAGGCTTTATCCCCTACAGATAAAGCTTCATCTACAATAAAAATATCCGGATTTACAGTGATCGATATGGCAAAGCCAAGCCTTGACTTCATACCGCTCGAATACGACTTTACCGGCTGGTCAATGAACTGCTCAAGCTCGGAAAACTCGATAATATCCGGCTCCATTTCCCGGATTTTCCGTTTGGAAAACCCGAGCATCAAGCATTTCAGCTCGATATTTTCCCGTCCGGAAAGCTTTCCGTTCAGCCCCGTGGAAACAGAGATCATCGCAGCTTCCCCATTCGTCTTTACCGAGCCCTTCGTTGGCGGAATGGTGCCGGAAATAATATTGGAAAGAGTTGATTTCCCGGAACCATTGACTCCTACGAGTCCAATGATATCCCCTTTGTCTGCTTTAAACGAAACATTGTGCAGAGCGTAAAACTCTTCCCCGTAGCTTTTTGGCAGAAGCAGATCCTTCAGCCGTTCAGCATGCGTATCATACAGCTTATATTTTTTTGAAACATTTTTGACTACGACGGATTTTTTCATTTTTTCTCCCCCGTCTCTATCCTCATTGTGTGATTTATAAAACTATCCGCACTGCCGGTTTACAGAAAATCCACAAAATGCCGGCGGAAGCGCACATGCAATACAGCTCCAATACTGAAAAGCACAAAAACCAACGCCCAGAAATAAAGGGTGTAGCTGGCATTTGTAATGAAGTACCATTCCCCGTAAAAAAAGCTTGCCCGATACCCTTCCACCAGGTAGTACATCGGGTTGATTTTCATTACAGGAATCAGCCAGTCAGGCAGCCGGTTGTCCATCGGCCACAGTATCGGAGTTAAATACAAAAACACCCGGATGGAAGATTGAATAAATACTTGAAAATCCCGGACAATTACCGTAAGCGTAGAGGTGATCATGACCACGCTGAGCACAAGCAGAATAGCTGCCAGCAGAAAATACGGAATTTGAAGATAATACACGCTGATCGGATGCCCGGCAAACTGCATGTAAACAATCGTAATCGCAAGCAGCGCCAAATGTGGAAAGAGCCTTGAGATCACCACGTAGGCTGGAATAATGCTCGTCGGAAAGTTCATTTTGGAGATCATTTTTATCTTTGAAAAAATAGCTTTTGACCCGTTGGTTACCCCGGGCTGGATAAAAAACCACAGGATAATGCCCGCAAGCATCCAGGTCAGAAACGAAATGCCATCTACGTCGCTCCGCTGGCGGATCCCATAGCCAAAAGCAAACCAATAAATGGCAATAAACAGAAGCGGACTGATGATTTCCCAGAAGGAACCAAGGTAATTGCTTTTGTTTTTAATTTTTGTTTCATATACCGCCAGCCGGTTGATCAGCGGAATGCTCGTCCATAATTCTTTCGCTACGGTTCGTACTGCATTCATATTGTTTCCCTCTTTTATCCTCTGCCCAACTAATTAATTTGCGTTGAACACTTTTTCCACCACACGCTTGGCCGCATAGCCGTCTTCCCACTGATTGAACTGTTCTTCGAAATCGGCAACCTCTTTATGGTAACGTTCCCGAATCGTGTCGCTGTTTTTCACTTCTTCGATGATTTCTTCAGTGTTCATCACAAGCGGCCCCGGGGCTTCCTGCTCAAAGTCAAAATAGAACCCGCGCAGCTTATCCCGGTAGCTGTCGATGTCATACGTATAAAATATCATCGGGCGCTTTAAAATGCCATAATCAAACATCACAGAAGAATAATCTGTAATCAGCACATCGCTGACCACGTAAAGGTCCCGGATGTCCTCATACGCAGAAGCATCAATCGCAAAATCCTCGTACCCGGTAACATCCAGATGATCAGACACCAGGTAGTGCAGACGCAGAAGCAGTACGTATTCATCTCCGAGTTGTCTGCGCATTTCCTCTAGATCCATCGAAAGGGTAAATTTGTATTTCCCAATAAAATAGTATTCATTGTCCCGCCACGTTGGAGCATAAAGGATAACCTTTTTGTCTTCCGGAATACCAAGATTTTCTTTGACCTGCTCGACGTCTGAATGTGAATAATGATGAAGGTAGTCGTTTCTGGGGTAACCCGTTTCAAGCAGATTATGTCTGAATTCAAACGCCCTCCGGAAAATCTGGGCGGAATAAGGATTCGGGGCTACAAGATAGTCCCAGCGCCCGGCTTCATACAGGAAATTCCTTTTGTATTTTTCCGTCGTCGTGCCCGGCATCGTCACTTCATTCATATCTTTGGCGAGTTTTTTGAGAGGTGTGCCGTGCCACGTTTGAATGTACACCGTTTTGTCCGGCTTCGGAATCCATTTTGGCAGCCGGCTGTTAAATACCCAGTACCTGGCGCGCATTAAAACAATAAACCAGCGGAAAGAGAAGCGTTTGATTGTCTTCAGGCCCCGTTCATCAAAAAGCTCCTTATACCGGTGGTCAATGCTCCAGTAAAACCTCAGCTTGGGGTAATCCTGCTGCATTTGTTCATAAATCGCACGCGGGTTACAGCTGTACTGTTTGCCGAAAAAGCTTTCAAAAACAATAATGTTTTCATTTTTTGGAAGCTTCCCGAGCACCGATAGGACCGCTTTGTAGAAGTTTTTGCCGTTACGCAGCCTTTTAATTTTTTTCCATCGTTTCGTTACCCGCTTTTTCACATTTTTCCATGAGCGTTTAAATTTCTTTTTGTATTTTTTCGTCCATTTCTTTTTTGCCATTATCGTCCCTCAATTTTTTAAAAGTTCGTATTTTGGATGCTTTGCAGCGCATCTTGTTCCATTCTATCAAAAAAGAGCTTAACAAAAACGACAAACTTACAAAACAGGTTTAAGTTTTTGTAAATCATTGTTAATTTTGATGGCAACAAAAAAAGGGAGAGAACATCTCTCCCTCCCCGGCTGCTCAGGTTCTCCGCTTAGGCAGGCGAAGCCTCTTTGAGTGAAGATTAATAATTTACGAGCAGTAATTCTTTTTTGATTTTCGTCGTCGAGATGTCAGCAGTGCGCGGCAGATAAACTACTTCACAGTATGGGCGGAGGAAATCGAATTTTCCGTGCCAGTCATCACCCATCACAAAGGTCGTAATATCGTGATCGAGTACGTCGTCGATTTTCTGCTCCCAGTTTTCTTCCGGGATGACTTCATCTACATAGCGAACCGCTTCCAAAATCAGCTTACGCTGCTCATACGTGTAATATGCTTTTTTGGATTTCAAGTCATTGAATTCGTCTGTCGATATTGCTACCACCAAATAATCTCCAAGTTCTTTAGCTCTGCGAAGAAGATTAATGTGCCCCCAATGCAGCAAGTCGAACGTGCCGTAAGTCAATACTTTTTTCATAGTAATGCCCCCCTATATTCCGTTAATTTTACTCTGTATTTTATTCTTCTACACAAATAATTTTCTCAACAAATTCTTCATTAAAAATTTACATTTATCAACTTGACGCGTTAATTGTAACACATATACCCTGTCAAATATGTCGTCTAATCGTGGGAAGTGGGATGAACTTTCTATAAAACTATGTGACAACCGCGACAACCTTCACATCTTTTCACACATTTAAAGATATTTTAATATAGTTTATGGGCTGCTGCACGCCACAAAAAACGGAGCAGAATGGTTCTGCTCCGTCATCTGTTTTCTTCTTCAAGCTCTGCTGCAGCCTGGAAAATGCGCGCAGCATTCTGCTTATCTGAATGACTGAAAATCATTTCCCTGTTCTCGCTTACTGCTTTTTTTTCGATCCAGCCGCGCTTCAAATGACGCCGCAGGCTTTTCAGCAGTTCTTCCTCCGAATGCACAACATCTCCAAGAAAAGTCTCTTCAAGCGGACGGAGACTGCCTCCCTGGAAAAACCGTTTCGTATCGAAATGATAATAGATAACCGGCTTCTGCATATACGTAAAATCAAATGAGACGCTTGAGTAGTCTGTGATCATCAGCATACTTTCCTTTAACAGCTGCTGGACCGTTTTTTTACCCAGTTTGACTACTTCGATTTTATCACTGTTAATTTTATCGAAAGCGTCTGTGTACTGCTGCATCCGGTAGTGCGGATAAAACTGCAGCACCACGTCATTTTTCTCTAAAAACCGGTGCAGCCTCGGATTTTCCAGAAAGCTTTTGTACCGGCGGTAATATTCCGATTCCAAAAAGGTTTCCTTGGAATGCAGCCACTCCCGCCAGGTCGGAATAAAAATAATTTTCCGCTCCGCCGCCGGGCCCTCCAGGAGATTATCAAACCGTGAAAGTCCCGTCACCTGAACAGTCTCTTCATCATAGTGCATCTTTTTCATAACCATTTTCTTTTCACTTTTCGAGCTGACGCAAAACAAATGAAACGGATATTTATAGTATTCCCGGTTATATTCCACACGCTTTCGCCCAAGCACGCCGTGCTGCAGAAAGACCCGCAGGCCGTTCCGGTAGGATTCCATTAACGAGCCTTTAAACGGAAGAAAATATTCAATGTCATGCGAACCGAAAAAGGCTGTCGCCCGCAGACAAACGTCCACGTGCTCATCGCTTCCGATAATCAGAACGTTCCCAAGCTTTTCTACAGCTTCACGGTCCATGGAGTCTTTCTCAATCGCATAGTACACGTCCATTTCCGGGTGTACGGTCCGGCAGTACTTGAAAAAATGATACCCTGTATCCTGCGCCGTATCCGGACGTTCCCCGACAACCCACACTGCAGGCTTTTTCCCAGCCCTCTGCATTCTGGCATTTTCTTCCCGGAGCTTCAGGAAATGCTTACGTGGATACGTTGTCGTCTCTATTTTCACATTCCCGCGCGGCGTATAGGTTACATACCAGGAAACCGCCTGATCCCCCTCTTCAAGCACCCAGGAATGCAGGATTTCATCTTTATAATAGATAAAATCTTTTTTCCCAAGCTTTCGTTCGTGCATGAATTCTCCGGCATGCAGACGGATATGCATATCCAGCACAGCCCTATCACCGTGAAGCGAGCGGAAATCCTCGAAGGCCGCTTCTGCTTCAAATTGCACCCAGTTATCTTTCAGGTACTGGTTTTTGATGGCAAAGTGATGCTCGTCTTCCGTTTCCCGGTTTTTTATCACTACAGTAACCCGCTGTCTCGGCCGCAGGTTACGTGTCAGTGTTGTAAAACGGGCCTGCCCTTCAATAATAAATTTCCCGTTTTTCACCTTCATCGATGTAATATCCTTGGCAATGTCGATTTCATCTATGGAGAAGGCTACACGTTTACTTGTCGTCCGGTAAAACTGGTGGCGGTAAATTTTGTCCTGGTGGTACCATTCAAGCTTTGTATTTTTCACGAGGTTGCCGCTGTTGGAACGCAGCCGGTAATCAATCTCCTCTTCGTTTCTGGTAACACGCAGGTAAAGATCCGACCGCCCGAGCCGGTAGGGATGCTTTCCTCTCCCGGCTTCATTTTTAAATAAATCCGTCACTTCTCCGTGAAAAACGTATTGCGCCTGTTTGGAATGCAGCTTATACACATGCACCGGCACAGATGCTTCTTCATTAGTGTCTCTGTTTTTCCATACGAGCTCCCAGGCGTCCGGAGTGTAGCGGTTCCAGTAAATCGTGCCCCGGAAATGAATAGTTCCCTGTTCATAGCTTGCCCGGACCGTATACAGTTTGACGTTTTCTGTCTGAATCATAACCGAAGCCGAATAATTCTGGGTGCGGTACAGCCGGAAGCTGACCGCCCCTTTTTCATAATGAGGAGCATACCACTTGGATGCTTTCACCATATCCTTGGCCGGCATATGAAGACGATGCCGCCATAACGGCTTCTCACTGGCATCTGCGATATAAAAATCCCATACTCCTGTAAAATGACTTGAAGCCTCAAGCTTTACAGTCGACGACCACCATTTATCATTCTTCCATTCCACAGGGTAATAATATTTTTTCGGTTCTCCGCGCTTTTTCAGAATCAGTTGAAGCTTTGACGGCCAGCCGTTTGCTTCAAGCAGATGCTTTGAAGCTGTGCCGAGCAATACCCATCCTTGATCTACTGCTTCTACATCCATCAAATATGCAGGGAAGAGCTTCACTTTTTTTCCCGACGGCCTGGTAACTTTTAGTTCCAGGTTGTTAAATTTATTGATTACCGGTCTGAATAAACATCCTTTTTCGTTTACACTAATTGTCCCCTTCTGCAGCCAGGTCGTCCCGCTCCTTCCAGTTTTCAAACGATAACGAATTCCTTCCCGCCGGTTCGAAAGCACCGCATAGCCGACCGCTTTAAAAGGAATATCAGCCGCCAGTTTTTCAAGCAGTACGTAGGGCACATAGCCTTCAAACGTTGAAAAGCTCCGTCCGTTTCTCGTGTCAGACGTAAAAAAACGGAGCGGCACCCTGATCCGGTTTTCCCATTCCGCTCCTCCTGCCCATTCGATAAAAGAATATTCCTCTTCAATTCGCTTTGGCAGCCGGTCATCTCCAATTTCAATGCGGATTGTTATACCATGGTCGTCTCCAAGCCATTCCTTCGTCCGGCAGCTGTACTGTTTTTCCTTCCACGGGGACTCTCTTTTCTTCAGCTGCTGCACCGGTGTCCGGTAATGCGTTTTTATTGCTGGTGCCTTCATCTCGACGCTCTCCTCTGTTGTCAAACTCTTTTCACTATGTAAAATGCGGACGCTCTGAAGGGTCCGCATTACGTTTCATATTAGTATAGCATATGCGTATTAGTAGCTTCTATACGCGAATGGGCGCGTGTACGTTTCGGTCAGACGGGCTCTCCAGGCAAAATCATCCTCCGCATGATCATGGCGCCTTGGGATCCATTTTTTCCCGATAATCATCGTTTCCGGCCGGTCCTTTGTATACTGCTTCCATTCCGGTATATCTTCATGCCCGGGATCTCCTTCCCTGGCGAACCGAACCCAGGCGTCCTGCATCCTGCGGGTGAGCCCCGGGCTTTCATTTATGCCCAAAAGCATCCGGTTCCGGAGGGAAAACGCTGTTTTAACCGTATTAAACAAATACCCGAGCTCGAGTCCATGGCAGGCTTTCAGCCAGCGTGCTTCCATATTGAATCGGTATTGATACACTTTCCCTCCTGCCCGGGAATAAAGCTCGCTGAGTTCTGTGTGATATAAACGAAACGCCCGGTCTGTAAACATTTGCATAAAAATCTGCGAGCGGCTCCATTTAGGATATCTTTTCTTATAGTCATGATAAACAGCCATCGTTGTCTCTTCCGACATATGTTCGTATTTCCGAAGATAAAATAATACATACGTATCCACTGATTTTTTCTGGCGCAGCTCTGGAATCAGCAGCTTGAAAAAATGCATCTCATTGGCAGTGGAGCCGTGAAGGAGCTGCACCTCTCCTGCATTTTCCTGAATTGCCCGTTCTACATCAAATGGAATAATTTCTCCATCTGGTGTGGGGGCAAATATTCTGGAGCCGTTATACGGTCCGTTGGAGGTGAAGTTTTTGTTCACGAACGACACCGTAGTTTTTACAAGGCTTTCTGCCGGGATCGTGCAGATGTCATTCATGGAATGCAGGCCGAGCTTGTAAATAAGCTGATCCGAAATGTTCACCGCATCCTCCACCGAACGTGCAAGCCCGGTAATCACTCCGCTCTGGGCGATGACCTTCTGAAAAAGCCCACGGGCAGCAGGAGCAGCGAGCAGGGCCGTTACACTGATGCTGCCGGCTGACTCTCCAAAGATGGTGACGTTCTCCGGGTCTCCGCCAAAGCTTTCAATATTTTTCCGGACCCAGCGGAGTGCTTCCATCTGGTCGAGCAGGCCGAGGTTTTTCATATAGGCCTGTTCCGGTCCGCAAATGTTCTCTGCATCCAAAAAACCAAACATCCCCAGCCGGTAATTAATACTCACCACCACCACTTCTCCCCGGGAAGCCAACGATTTCCCGTCATACAACGCCTCCCGGTTCGATCCGCTGTTAAAGCCGCCGCCGTGAATAAACACCATCACCGGCCGGCGGTGCACTGGTTCTTCGTCCGGTCTCCAGATGTTTACATTCAGGCAGTCCTCCGATTCGGTACCCTTTCGGAGGCCTTCCACGGTCTGCGGGCAGGAGGGGCCATAATCCAGAGCACTGTACACTTCTGTGGATTCGCCCAAACGCTGCGGCTTTTTAAACCGCTCCGCCTCTGCGTATTTTATTCCGAGATACTCCTGAACATATTTGTATAAACGGCCTTCGTATATTCCTCCGGGTGCATGCAGCCGGACAGTACCTTTTGATTTTTTCATTTTATCCTCCATATATACAAAGCGTTATATTTATTTTTTAGTAAGAAAATATGTATATTTTAATTCTTCGTGATATTAGTCGACGGAACAATGGCCAGGTTACGTATAAGCAGCTACATATTTTTACAAATTTTTACTTATCGTTATGATATTCGTATTTGCAGCTACTCTTTTTACTATACAAATAATAAAAAAAACTGCAATACCCCAAAGTCGGGGACTGCAGTTTTCAGTTATCAGTTTTTAACATCGGGATTGCTGACTTCTGTATCACGTTTATTCATTACGTAAAGAACGCCGAAGACGATGAGGACCACAACACTGAATAACGCAAGCACCCCGTAGCCTTCCCCTAAAAATCCAGCCCTGTATACGAGAGAGCCAAAAACGCCGCCGAGCGCCGGCGCCGCTACCGGAATCCAGGCATACGGCCAGTTGGAATCCCGTTTCCCGGCGATCGGCAGCAGGGCGTGGGCAATACGCGGTCCCAGGTCCCTGGCCGGGTTGATGGCGTAGCCTGTGGTACCGCCGAGCGACAGCCCGATCGCCCCAACAAGAAAACCGACAATAAGCGGGTTCAGGCCTTCCGTGAACTCGTTTGCACCTATACTGTTTAATACGAGTAAAAATACAGCGGTCGCGATAAACTCACTCAAAAAGTTCGCAAACCGGTTCGGAATCGCCGGATCAGTTGAAAACGCCGCCAGCTTTACATCAGCATTCTCCGTTTCCTTCCAGTGCCCGAGAAAGTGCCAGTACACAACAGCTCCGCCGAGCCCTGCTCCTATAATTTGAGAAACGATATATCCGGGTACATCCGCCCACGGGAACGCTCCAATAGAAGCGAAGCCGAGAGTAACGGCTGGGTTTAAATGCGCACCGGAAAACTGCCCGACGGCGTAGACCCCCATCGCCACGGCGAACGCCCACCCGAGCGCTATAACAATCCATCCTCCTCCCTCTGCTTTCGATTTGTTTAAGTTGACGTTTGCGACCACACCGCCGCCAAAAATAATAAGTATCATCGTGCCAATGATTTCCGCCAAATATATCGACATTTTTCCAGCTCCCTTGTAAGCGTTTGTAATTGCAGACATAAGTATCGACAGCCGTTCCATTTTCTGGAAACGACTAAAAAACCGCACACTCCGCTCCATCTTGAGCATTTAGTGTGCGGCTTTCATTCGACTCAGCCCGATATATTAACTTAGAAAAACTGTAGCATGAAAAGAAAACGCTGTCAATTTGATTTGGAATACAGAGTTTCATTTAGCCTCTTTTTACTGGCTGGCTTCTTCCATAAATAAAGCGGCCGACCGAGCAATTAACGGTCAGCCGAATACGCCTTATTTATTTTTTATCCTTCGAATTATTTTTTCCGCCATTTGCCTGTTCGGCAGAATTTCTGCTTCCCTGCCATTGTTCCTTTTGGTCGGCTGTATTTCCGGTATCTTCACCTTCCATATCAGCGATGGAGGCGTCTTCTACTTTTTCCACCCGTCCTTCCTTTTCTTCCTCTTCTTCCTGATCACTTGTGTAGCCGGTCATTTCCGGATCATCGGATGGCGTCTGGGAAGTACTGTGTTCACTTACCGCTTCCCACGTATCTTCTTTATCAAAAGCGACATTTTCTTCCGTTTTTTCCTGCTCCGGTCCGGGGTTAACCACGTCTTCTTCCACGGGATGGTCCTGGGCAGGCTTATCGCTGCCGGCATGGTCTACACAGCGTGTCGTTTCCGGCACAATTTCAAGGCGTTCATACGGAATTTCTCTGCCGCAGACTTCGCACTTACCGTAATTTCCGTTTTCCATTGCCTCAAGGGCATGATCGATGTTTTCAAGCTGTTCCCGGGCCTGATTATTTAATGCTGCGTCTTTCTCCATTTCATGCAGCTCCGTACCCTGGTCGCCCGGGTGATTGCTGTATTCGGAAAGTTCACCGATGGTTTCTGTATTGTTATTAGCATTTCCTGTTTCTTCTGCTTCAATTTTTTCTTTATTTTCTTCTTTCATTTCCAAAAGCTGATTTTTTAATGTTTTTTCCTGTTCTGCCGTAATCATTTGTATCCCTCCAGTTTTGTCTACTACCTCTTTACCCATTTATCCTCTATATTGAAAATGCTTTTTTTCAAAAACGTTCATAATAAAATAAACCGTGATTGCTTAGCTTCTTTTCCCACGGTTCACTGATATATAAACACGGGCCCCCATAAAATATGTCAGCTGCTCCCATCTTCTGTTTTGACCATTCCGTAGACTGCCTGATTGACATAACCACCGGCAAGGCGCTCTGACTCCTTTAATGTCCCTTCCAGTTGAAATCCCAGCTTCTCCGGCACCGCCCTGCTTTTTATATTTCCTTCAGCGCAGCGGATTTCCACCCGGTGCAAATCCATTTCGTCGAAGGCATAGTTCGTAAAAGCTTCTACTGCCTGAGTCATGATGCCTTTTCCTTCGTATTCCTTCCCAAGCCAGTAGCCGAGGCCCGTTTTTTTATTTCCCCAGTCCACTTCGTGGTAGTTAATAACGCCGGCAAGGCTCCCCTCAACCCTTATACCTGCTCGAAAACCGCCTCCGGCTGCCGCCTGCTGGAGCATCCTATCAATGTTTTCAGCAGTATCCTGAACCGATTCGACATTGTCCACCCAGTTCATCCATTCTTTTAAGTGTTCACGATTTTCATCAATGAGAGCAAACAGTTCCCCTGCGTGCTCTTTTTGAAGCAGCAGCAGCTCCAGGCGCTCGTTAATTTTATACGCAAACATAGAATGTCTCCTTTTATTTCATTATCAGCATGTCCTGCTCGTCGAATTCCCAAAATTCTGCGTATGCCGCTTCCCAGAGGTGGCCATCCGGATCTTTAAAATACCCGCTGTAGCCTCCCCAAAAAACCCATTCCGGTGCTTTTACGATCCTGCCCCCGGCACCGGCTGCCAGTTTCATGACGCTATCCACTTCTTCGGCAGACTTCGCATTGTACGCAAGTGTGATCCCCGAAAAACTCTGGGCCGCTCCCTCCATTTCTTCTCCGGTTTCTTTTGCCAGTTCCTTTAATGAATACAGAGCAAGTTTAGTGCCTTTGTTATTAAAAAATACAATACCCGGGCCGTCTTCAGTCGAAGCAGCCTCAAAACCGAGTCCATCCCGGTAAAATTTTCTGGAAACAGCAATGTCCCTGACACCAAGTGTAATAAGGTTAATTCTATTCATAGCTTCGTCCTTCCTTATTGAGGTTCCACATTCAAAACTTCTTTAATTGTTATTTCGCCGGGTCTCCTCATTTTCCTTTTTCATTTCCCTCGAACCGCTGGGCAGGTCATTTCGGCGATGCGGCGCGTTTCGCCCTTCATTCAAAGGGGAACGGTCCATTACAACCAGACCTACTATAAGGAGGAAGAAAAATTATGAGTAAGACAATATTTATTACCGGTGCTGGCACCGGCCTTGGAAAAGGAACAGCGATTGGCCTGGCGAAAAAAGGCCACCGCGTGATTGCTGCAGTGGAGATAATGGCGCAGATTACAAGTCTCCGGGAGGAAGCAGAGGCAGCGGGTGCGGATCTCGAAGTGATTAAGCTCGACATTACCAACAAGCGGGATCAGCAGTTGATTGCGGACTATGACTATGATATTTTCGTTGCCAACGCAGCCATCGGTGAAGGCGGCCCAATAGCTGAAATACCGGTCGACCGCGTTCGCGAAATTTATGAAACCAATGTGTTCAGCACACTTGAGAATGCACAGATTGCTGCTAAAAAATTCGTAGAGAAAGGCGGCGGCAAAATAATCTTTCTCAGCTCTATCGTCGGTGTTGTGGCTATGCCATATTTGGCCCCATACGGTTCCACTAAACACGCCATCGAGTCCATCGCGAAATCTATGAAGGCAGAGCTTGAAGAATTCAATGTCCAGGTGGCCACCATTAACCCCGGCCCGTACGAAACTGGCTTTAATGACCGGATGTTTGAAGAAAAGTGGAAATGGTATGATCCGGAAAAAAACTTTACACCGGAAAAATCAATCAGCAGCATGGAGCAGATGCTCGACAGCCAGTTTGACCCTGACGATATGATTAACAAAATGGTAGAAGTCATCGAAGCAGACCATCACGCCTTCCGGACGGCTCATCCGCAGGATACGGAGGATCAGATGAAGCAGGAGGAAAAGCAGAACTGGGATGCCCGTATATAAAAAATAAACCGGCCGCGTGCCGGTTTATTTTACGTTCTGATCCATATGAAGAAATTTCATATCGGTGTCTATCTGCCCATACAAATACTGTTCGGAAAGGTCTTCCCCTTTCAGCCAGCAGGAGAAGTCAATTTCGTAGGGATCGCGGCTGCCTCCAAGCGCGAACCACGCTTTTTGCTCCTGCAGGAGGTAGCCGGCGGTATGAATCGTGCCAGCCCAGCTGTGATAATTATCCGAAAACACTCCGCCGCTGGTATTATTTAACAGCCGGTACGCCTCTTCTGCTGAAGGGCGTACCTGTTTTTTCTTTTCCATAACCTCCTGACGGGCTTTCGAATCCACTAAATAATGCCGGTTTTCTTTCGGCATTTTTTCAAAGTGATTCGTACAAGTTTGATCCTCCCTGGCGATAACTCCGCGCGGTGACGCTTCCACTACTTTGGAAACACCTTTCGTGTCCTGAATCACGTAGCTGAACGAGTGGCGGTGCGGAATTTCTTTCAGCATATCGACCGCCTCCTCTACCGATGCACACACCTCCAGGATTAAGCGGCCAATCATGGAGCAGATAAATCCGTCTCCCGGCTTTTTCCGGTGCATAAAATTATAGCCCATCGCAAGCTGTTTTTCGTTCATGCCGTCCATCCGGCCGGTTACCCGCTGCGAGGGGCCAATCATCGCATAGCCCTGATCCGCCGGCTGAAACAATGTGTACCTGCCCTCGTAGGTTTTTGGGTGATAGTCGTAATTGCGCACCAGGTAATCGTCTCCGGTCATAATAGAGCAGCCCGATTTAGGTATCTCAAGACGATAGCCGGAAAAATGCATAATGATTTTTTCCATGCTCCATTTCAAACCGTCCTGCAGCCCTTCAAGCTCCTCCCAGATACCCGGGGCCACTTTCATAAGCGCCTCTTTCGTTTCCGCTATATCCACCTGAAACCGCGGCTTTCGTATTTTCCATTGCTTATCCCGGTTTTCAACGGATAATGACCCGGCAAGAAGTTTTCCCTGGTATTTGCCAAATTCGTAATGAGTGCCGCGAAACTGTACCACGCTGCTGTATATCTCTTTCACATTGTCACCTTCATTAAAAGAAGCAGATTTATTCTTACAGTTGAAAACTTACATTTAAATATTCTTTAGTCAATAAAGATCTTCGCGTTTATTTTGCAAATAATTCAGTTCTCCCCGGGCTGTTTTTGTTTCATTTAAATTAATTTCTATAATCCCTAACTCTTCATTATGACCTGCCTTATACAATGATATCCCTTCCGGGCTTACGACCTGACTTTCGCCGAAAAAAATATTATCCACGTGCAGGCCTACTTTATTAGCTGCTGCCATAAATACATGGTTTTCCATCGCCCGAGCATGCAGATATGTATGCTGATACCGCTGATAAGGTGACATATTTGCTGCCAGTACAAATATGACCTCTGCGCCCTGTGAAGCTAAAAGCCTCGGCATTTCAGGGAACTCCATATCAAAGGTAATCAGCACTCCCGCTTTCCCTTCCGGCAATTTTATGATATCTGCTTTACTTCCTGGAGAAAAATAGACAGCTTCGTTCCGAAATAGATGTGTTTTTCTATAAACGTCCTCTATGGAACCTTCTTTATTTATAAAAACTGCCGAATTATACAATTTGTCATTCTTTTTTTCTGGAAAACCAGCCAATATTCCTATGGATGAGGAGAAAGCAGCTTCTCGTAGTTTCTTTATGCTTTCACCATCGGTCGTCTCAGCGAGGTCAAAAAGCTGGTCATCCATTACATAACCACTGAGAAATAATTCAGGAAAAATGAGATAGTCTACTGCCTTTTCTTCTGCTTCTTTAACCGTACTTAACATTCTTTTAAGGTTTATTTCTTTATTTAATAATTCGCATTTCAGTTGAGCCAGCCCTATGGTAATTGAACTTTTTCCCAACACCACACCTCCACCATCGCTTTTATTCTTTTTTGTATTTTTTGATTTTCTTCGAGACAGTAGACTGGTCTACTTCCAGAACTTCTGCTGTCTGGTATGTATTTTGAAATGTTTCATATACTTCCATAATTAATTTCTTTTCCGCCTTCTCTCTCACTTCTTTCAACGTCGGATACTTCTTTTTGGTCATGTCTTCTGTTTTTGTTTCAAATTCATTACTGGAGGGCTTCTCCCATTCTCCCGTATACATATCATTTGTAACAACAATACGTTCTATATAATTAGAAAGTTCTCTAATATTCCCCTGCCACTTATTTGAATATAAATCAGCCTGCATTTCTTCTGAAAAAATTACTTCGCGGCCGTATTTATGGTTAAACTTTGCTAAAAGCTGCACGGCTAAATCAAATATGTCTTCCTTCCTTTCCCTTAAAGGAGGAATGGTTATAGGCACCACATTAAGCCTGTAATATAAATCCTCACGAAACTCTTTACGCTCTACTAATTCTGCCAAAAGCTTATTCGTTGCTGCCATTACTCTCACATTAATTTTCTGTTCGCTTCTTCCGCCTAATCTTCTTATTTTATTTTCTTGAATAACTTCCAGTAATTTAGACTGCATACTATATGGAAGTTCAGCAATTTCATCCAAGAAAATAGTTCCATTATGAGCAGCTTCAAACAAACCTATTTTTCCATTTTTATCTCCACCTGTAAAAGCTCCTGCTTCATATCCAAATAATTCCGCTTCAATTAAACTCTCCGGAAGCGCTCCACAGTTAATTGTAACGAAGGGCTGGTCTTCCCTTTTGCTTTTCTCATGTATCAATTTAGCGACCGCACTTTTTCCAACACCTGACTCTCCCAGCAAAAGCACCGTAGAATCCACTTCCGATATATTATTAATAATGGTTAATATCCTTTTCATTGGCAGTGAATTAAAAATTAAAGATGAATTTTCTTCTCCTGCCGGAGAGGAGAAATTAGTAAAAATATATATATAATTTTTTTCAAATAACGTGCATTTGCGCACATATATTATTTCATTATTCACAGATTCCATCGTTTGATAAAGCTTTTTTCTCTGTAAGGATTGTCTGAAAAAGCTCCGCCACTCCAGAGAAAATAAATCACTGCCTTCTTTAAAATGGATAGGCAGTGAAGAATAAAGCATCGTTTCTTTTCCATGTATTTCAATAATGTTTTCATTTTCATCTGTCACTATAACTAACTGCTGGGGAAAGTTCACCGCCGGCCTCCTTTTGATGATTTTTTTCATCAAGATGATACAAATCATCGATTTTACAGTTCGTTGATGATTTTTAGCATCAATGAACTTATATTTTATTTTAAATTATCTGAATTATCAACCCTTTTAATGTTGGCATGGTTTTTGCATTGATATTTAAGTAGAAAGGATGGTGACTTATGCATATAGCATTAGCTCAAATAAAGCCTGTATTAACCAAAACAGAAAAAAATTTAAATTTATTAATATCTTCGCTGGAGGAAGCTAAACAAAAAGGGGCGGAGGTAGTTCTCTTTCCAGAAATGTCTCTAACCGGCTATTTACAAAATAAGAAAGACATCGAAAGCCTCTCTCTTTCTATGGATTCCCCTGCGATCCAAAAGCTTTGTCAGGCTTGTCGGAGGTTAGCCGTGGATGCAGTGTTTTCTTTTCCCGAAAAGGATTCAGAAAAGTATTTTATTACAGCAATATACGTTGATGGATCCGGTCAAATTCTTTCCAAGTACCGGAAAACTCATTTATTCGATGAAGAGAAAACTGCTTTCTCCCATGGTTCCGACTACCCCGTTTTCCCTACAACTTACGGCAAAGTCGGAATGATGATATGCTACGATCTCGAATTCCCTGAAACGGCCAGATTATTGCGTGCTAAAGGTGCTGAAATCATCTTAATACCAACAGCTAATATGAGTCCCTATGAAAAGCACCAGGATGTGTATTTGATGAGTCGGGCGATGGAAAACGAAATTCCTTTAGCAATATGCAATCAAATAGGAACAGATGATGATTTACACTTTTTCGGTCACAGCAAAGCCGTGGACCTAAATGGCGAAACTCTTGTGGAAGGCGGGGAAACAAGTGGAATATCAATTGGCAATATACCAATTAAAGCTGAACGGGACCCCAAACTTAACTACCTTAATAATATTAATAAAAATATCTATCAAAGCCTTGAAAAATATTTAAAATAAGGAAGGTGAACGTTAATGGCGGCAGGAGAATTAAAAAGAACGCTTACTCTTTATCAAGTTGTTTTATTCGGCCTCGCATACATGACCCCAATGATAGTGTTCGGCACGTACGGGGTTTTAGCAGATACGACCAACGGTTTTGTACCTTCCGCCTACCTGTTTGCTATGATCGCTATGCTCTTCACTGCTTACAGCTATGGTCGGATGGTAAAAGCTTTTCCTATTTCTGGTTCAGCTTACACTTATACAAGAAAGTCGATCAGCGCCCCCGTAGGTTTTATGGTCGGTTGGTCGGTTTTATTAGATTATTTATTTCTTCCTATGGTCATATGGCTGATTGGCGGCGTTTATTTAAATACTGCTTTCCCCTTCATTCCTGCCTGGGTATGGATTGTAGCTTTCATCGTAATTACAACTATTATTAATATAATTGGAATAACTACCACTACGAAGGTCAACTTACTTATGATGATCTTTCAGCTCTCAGTGGTTACCTTATTCGTTGTTCTTTGTATTGTGAATTTAGTCCAGGGTATGGGGACGGGCACAATATTTGCTTTAGAACCGTTATTTAACAGCGACGCTGAATTTCCTTTAATATTAGCAGGGGCCTCAATAGCCTGTTATTCATTTTTGGGATTTGATGCTGTTACTACACTTTCTGAAGAAACCATTAAACCTGAAAAAACTCTTCCTAAAGCTATCATATTAATTACATTAATTGGCGGCGGCATTTTTATCGCAGCTTCCTATTTCTTATATCTCGTGTATCCTGATTTCAGCCAAATCAACAATGCAGATTCAGCTGCTTTAGAAATTGCCTATCAAATTGGAGGTAACCTTTTCAGCGCTATTTTCTTGGCAGGGTTAATTTTAGCCCAATTTGCATCCGGGCTTTCCGCTCAGGCCAGTGGTTCCCGGCTGCTTTATGCGATGGGAAGAGACGGAGTACTGCCTAAAAAAATATTTGGCTTTATTAACCAACGCTCCCGCACACCAGTTTTAAATATAGTCATCGTGGGGATTGTAGGTCTCCTGGCGTTAGTGCTTGATATTACCACCTCTACTTCCTTTATAAATTTTGGAGCTTTCATTACGTTTACTTTTGTAAACGTATCGGTTATCGCTCATTACTTTATAAAAGAACAACGTCGAAGAGGCAAAGATCTTCTGTTGTTTCTTGTTATTCCACTAATCGGTGCTGCTTTTGATATTGCGTTATTTATAAACTTAGATCAAAATGCACTATTGTTAGGTACAATCTGGGCCACTGCAGGATTTATCTATTTAGTTTATTTAACTAGATTTTTCTCCAGGAAAACTCCTGACTTAACGATCGAATAGTATTTCACTTTTCAAAAAATCAGCAGCAGCCGATCGGCTGCTGCTGATTTTTAAGCTTAGCGATGCTTTTCCCGGTATTCCTGCTCGAGTATGCTCATCATTACAGCATGATAATACTGGTGGTCGTAGTAACGACACTCGCGCTTCATTCCTTCGTGCACAAATCCAAGCTTTTCATATACGTGAATCGCCCGGGTGTTAAACGAAAAAACTTCAAGTTCAATCCTATGGAAATTCAGCTTCCCGAACCCGTATTCAAGCATCAGCTTTGTTGCTTCAGTGCCGAAGCGCTGCCCGATATAGTCGTCAAATATAATCATTTGAAACCTCGCCTGCCGGCTCGCCGGTGTGTCGATATCAATAAACGAAGTATCCCCGATTAATTGATCATTTCCCTGCATGAAAATGCCGAGCCGGACGTCTGCATGGGCATCGGTACCTTCGATATAGCGCTCCACATCCTCCAGCGTATAAATATGGCTGGCGCCGGTAAACTGGCGGGCAATGTGATTATTATTAAACGCTTCGTACAACGCCGGTATTTCTTCTTTCGTGTAAGGACGCAGGTACAGCTGCTCTCCTTCAATTGCTTTTACTAATGGCTGCATATCTATCCCCCATTTATTCTCTATTATCCTGGTATACGATCATCGCGCTGAAATAAAAGAAGTTCATTGCAAACTGAATATCTGTTACTTCGATGCCTGCATCGTCCAGAAAGGCATTCACTTTCTTGTCGAGTCCTTTATCGCTTATGGCGTAAAACGTTTTTATCCTCACGTCTCTCCTCCTCAGCATTTCCTATTATCTATTGTACCAAAAGCAGGTATGATAAAAGGAGAACAGGAGGGAAAAATATGGAACGAATTTATTACGGTGAGCACTCTGAACAGTTCGGAGAACTTCGCCTGCCTGAGGGAGAAGGTCCTTTTCCTTTAGCAATAGTTATTCACGGAGGATTTTGGCGAACACCTTTTGGTCTCGATATTATTCAGGACGTGGCTGAGGATTTAACCCGGGAAGGCATTGCCACATGGAACATTGAATACCGTCGCGTTGGGCACGAGGGCGGTGGTTGGCCCGGAACGTTCAATGACGTTGGCAGGGCCGCTGATTACGTGCGCGAGCTCGCAGCCACCCGCCCCATTGACGTTCGACGAGTGTTTACCATTGGACATTCCGCAGGGGGACAGCTCGCCTTATGGCTCGCTGCCAGGCCATCCCTGCCCGCTACCAGCGAATTGTCCCACTTCGCTGACCCGCTATCCATATATGGAGCGGTAAGTCTCGCCGGGGTGCTTGATTTACATCTAATGCACGAGATACATGACTACCGCAACAAAATCACAAACGCCCAGGAACCATCGGACCCTGTCGCCGATCTGCTTGGCGGCTCCCCGGACGAATTTCCTGAACGCTATACTGAAACGTCGCCGTTTGACCTGATCCCTATCGATGTCCCACAGATAATCGTGCACGGAGCGCTCGACGTGAACGTGCCGGTAGGCATCAGCGCGCAGTACCATCAGGCGGCCAAAATCGGCTACCGGTCCATCCGGTATCTCGAACTCCCGGATGCAGAGCATTTTATGCTTACCGATATCCAGACCGATGCGTGGAGCCTGATTAAAGAAGAAATCCATGAGATGCTTTCTCTATAAAAAAACCGCGAAAATAATTTACTAATATTTTCGCGGTTTTTTATAATGCTTCACTGTACCTTTTCAGCCCTTTCAGTATATCCTTAGCAAGCTTATTCGTCAGCGGACGTACGAGCGCCCCAAGCACCCGGCCAAAACGGTGGTTTTGACGGGATTCGTACGTCTGGACGACTTCGGTCCATGCCGATCGCTCTTTTAATTCATAGGTAATGACTATATGCATTTGCTGGAGAGTCAATTCATAGCTGAATAACTCCGGCTCCTTCACACTTAGATTTCTCCCTTCAGATACGTAGACGGAGCGCCCAGCTTTCTGGGTCTGAGTAAATAACGCACCTTCCTTTTCAGGTGAATGCTCATATGTAATGTCGATAATTTCTGGACTCCACTCTGCCCGCTTCTCTGGATCCGTTAAACAATCATATACTGTCTTCCTGGATGCTTTTATCATGATTTCATGCTTCATCTTATCCCTCCCTGTGCTTTGGCTACTAAAAAAACCGGCAGAAGGGCCGGTTTTATTGAGACTGCAGATGAAAACCAATATGTTCAAGCGCAGATTCCAGATTTCTTGAGATGTGGATATTCATTTTTAAAATTTCATTGTTGCTTAATTCATGCTGGGCGATCGCCGGAGATATTCCGGTCAGTAAAATGTTAACTCCCATTAGCTTCAGGGCATGAATGACATTAATAAACACGTGCGGAAACTCACCATCCACGATCACAAGCCCTGACAAATCAATCACAAGGTGCTCAATTTTTTGGTCTGCCGCGTACTCCAGAACGGTACGGGTAATAATTTCAGCCCGTTTTTCATCAATAATTCCCTGAACCGGAAGAATCGAAATACCTTTTCTGACCGGAATAATCGGCACGTTTAAAAATCCGAGGTTGTACTGGGTGTGGTCGAGCTCGATAATATGTGCAAGCACCTCTCCCATGGCTTTTAAGTAGTCCACATCCTCCTGGCTGAATATTTTTTCCTCGGGATCCATAACACACAGCGTGCCGAATACATTGCCGTTCAGATCGGTCAGCGTGACACCGAGGAATCCTTTCATCTGCAGCTGGGAGGTTACCTCCAATTCTCTTGTCATCACATCTTTTGTCAGGTCTTCTGTACAGAGTGCGTCTTCCTCGTTCATAATAATTTTCCTGCAGTACGTATCACTGTATTCTACCGAATAGCCTTCGGGAATAATTTCTTCTTTTTTATTAAACGTGCTGATGACAGTCATTTCATTGTTGCCGCGCTTTGTAATATACGCTGTATTCACATCAAGCTGGTCGGCTATTAAATCAAACATTTTCTGCGAAACAGATTTGAGTGACGGGAATTCAGTCGAATCCAGACTATATTCTTTTTGCAATTTATGTTCCTCCACATTTAGATTGATTGAGGGGATGATTTGTACATTAGAATTATTATAATACGTTTCCCCTTTCTAAACAATACATGTGTCTTTAGTACGATATATTTATGTACTAATTATGTAATTCATCACAAAGATAAATTATCAAACAAAAAAGCCAGGGAAGATCCCTGACTTATTCATTATACGCACGAACCATATAGAGGGCGTTGTCCACATACCCATGCTCTGAAGCGTGCGGGCGGTCATCACCGTCACCGTAGCCGTAATCAAGCATCCGGTTCCGATTCAGGCACAGCTTCACCATGGTCGGCTGAAAAAGATTAAAAAGCTCAAAGCGTCCATTCAGCTCCGGAAAGCATTTTTCGTACGCTTCCATTGTTTCCACAGCCATTTTCCAGAATATACTTTCTGTAAGTAAGTTCTTCCGGTCGAGCAGATCCGCCAGATAGCGGAAGTGGCAGATGAACAACCCGGTGAAAATGAACTGCACAAGTCCTTCTGGCGGCTCGCACCGAAGAACCTGCTTTAACTCCTCTGGAAGCTCCTCGAGCTCCGGCAGCTGCTGATCGCTCACATTCACATCATCCACAAAGTCTTTCATGATCAGCCGCTGCGGGGCATAGTTCTTTAATACAACAATTGTATTCTGCCCGTGAGGAGAAAAAACGGTGCCGTATTTATACATGTAGTGCAGCAGCGGAGGGAGCAGGGAATCAAACAGCTGCTTTATCCACGCTTTCGTACTTAACCCTGAACGTTCCACATACTCCTGAACCAACAGCTTTCCATTCGCATCTTCGTGCAAAAGAGCCGCCAGCGTTACTGGCTTTTCTTCATCCTCCACTGCCGTATAAATACTTTCTCTCCAGACAGCACCCAGCATCTCTGTATACTGGTACGGCACTCCCTGCAGATGATGAAACCCGGGATGCGGCACATCGATTGTTTCTGTTTCCCCGAGCAGCCCCACCTCACACGTATCCCGCAGAAAAGGGTCTTCGTCCTTGATGGCTTGAATCCATTTGGTCACCTCTGGTGCCACTTTTGTCCGCTCGCTTGGCAGCCCCCGGTAAACGAGTGTATTTAAAATACTTAGCGGAAGCTTCACATGTTTTTTTGTTTTATGCTCTGTGTTGACGAACGTACGAATCGATTGCTGCGGAAGGTACGCATCTTTTGAATACGCCAGAGGAATAATCCACCCTCTGGCAATATACTCAGCGTAGAGCGTTACGATGTAATTGTCCCACTGCCAGTCATGCACCGGCATGTAATAATAGTCATCCGGTTCTTCCCCGGCACGGCTTATTAGACTGCTAAAATAATTGCGCTCGGTTTCATCCAGCTCCTGCTCTATTAACTGGCGGTAACCATCAGAATGCAGGGTCTGAAACGAAGCAGCTTCCCTGTGGACCGCTATCCAGAATAAATGGACTTTCTGCTTATGTTCAGGGGCATAAGAAAGATAATCCTGAAAGCTGAAGCCAATTCGGCCTTTATTATATGTGATCCACGGATGGCCGTTCATTTCTCCTTCGAGCAGCAGATAATCCATGTCTGCAAGCTCGGCAGCCGTCGTCCTTTTGTCCAGCAAATAGCAGTCTGCTGTCAGGGTATGATAATATTCTTTCAGCAAATGCCCCGCTGTTTCACTCGAAATTGGAGCTGTTTGCTGTAGTTCAAGCAGAAAAGCGTCCGCCCGGACCGGCGCTTCTGATTTCCCTTCTTTTTTCACTATGCTTTCCGGATACACGTGGACACTGTCAAAAAACCGCTTGCGCGCCGAAAATGCATAAACTGCCTGAGCTGTTTTCACTTGAAGCTTCTGCAGCTCTCCCTCTTCGGTAACCTCTGCGTCGATAATACCCTCGTACAGGAATTCCTGAAGCATTTTAGCCGTTAACCGCCGGTTCGCCTCCTCCCAGTGCAGCTGTTGGACAGATTCCGCGGACTCCGCCGTATATGAATTCATCTGCTTCCTTCCTTTCTTTTAATATTATGGCGCTCAGCTTCATACGATAGCCCCGGCCGTTTTTCTCTTAAACTGCTGAAAGACATTTTCAGACCGGACGGGGTAAACTTCCCGGTTTGCGATTTGATTAATAATAACCGCGTTCCGGTGCGCTCCAAGCCCGAGGTCCGGCGCTCCAACACCATGCGTGTGCATCTCGCCGTTTTGAATAAAAACATAGCGGTTCTGCTCAGCCTGCACTGCACGGTACTTTTCATCAATTTGCATCCGCCCGTATTCATCACGCTGCAGATAAGCTTCGATTCCTCTTAGAAATGGCTGAGGGGATGGCTGGTAGCCTGTCGCAGCGATCAGTGCTTCTGTTTCTTCTGTATACTCTGTGCCGTAGTTAATCTCCTTCAAAAACAGTTTTATATCGCCAGCCGGCGTACTACCCATACTCGTAAGTTCCGTATTTGCCTGAAGAACTATATCCTGGCTTTCCCCTCCAATTGTCTGCTCATACAGCTCGTCATATACGGCCGCAATCGTATCAGCGCTGATCCCTTTATACAGCAGATCCTGCTTCTCGAGCAGCTGCTCCTTTGTGTAAGGGTCAAGGTGGTAAAAATAACTAGTATAATCCGGCGAAAAATGTTCAAGTCCGAGCTTGGAATATTCCATCGGGAAAAACCCCGATGACCTCGTATACCAGCGGAGGCTGTATCCATATTCCGGCCGTTTCTTTAACAGATCGAGAAAAACTTCAGCGGCGCTCTGACCAGAGCCTGCCACTGTGATGCTCTGCTTTTGGAGCAGTTCCTTCCGGCGGTAACGGTAGTCTGCAGAGTGGCAAACATCTCTTCCGTTTTCCATCCATGAGGGAAGCGCCGGCTTCGTACCGGTACCCATTACCACATGCCGGGAATGGAAGCACCTACTTTTCCCTGTGCCAGTATTTTCTGTTTCTACTTTATACAGCCCGTTCTCCTTCAAAAATTCCACCTCGACAACCCGCTGCCCAAACCGGCAGGAGGAAAGCTTTTCAGCTGCCCACCGGCAGTAGTCATTGTATTCGCGGCGCGGAATATGAAATTTCTCATAGAAATAAAAATGATATAATCTTTCCTTTTCCTGCAAGTAATTTAAAAAGGAATAAGGACTCTTTGGATCAGCCAGCGTGACCAAATCCGCAAGAAATGGAACCTGAAGGCTGGTGCCTTCGAGCAGCATACCGCCGTGCCATTCAAATCTATCGTTTTCATCCAAAAATAGACCCTTCACTTCCGGTACATTTTCCACAAGTGCCGCCATCCCCAGGTTAAACGGTCCAATTCCTACCCCTAATACATCGTATATTTCCTCAGCCATCGCGGTCTCCTCCTTCATATGTCCCGCGGGTGCAGACCATTAAAAGTCCACGTTTGTCAGGCAGATCCACCGGCTTTACAGGCTCAAATCCCGCTTTTTTAAACACATGAATCATTTTGCCGTTGGTAATATCAGGCTCAGCGATCACCCGATTTGTTCCAGGATGGTCAAACTGCATCGAAAGCATAGCTTCTAAAAGCGGCAAGGCAAGTCCCCTACCTGTTTCTTCAGGTGGCCCAATTAAAAGGTGAACGCCCTGATCCTCCGGCTCCGCCTCGTAATAGGAACCAATTATGTCGTCTGCTGCCCAATACACCTCCCAGTAGCTGATCGGGCGGCCATCAAGCTCCCCGACATATAGCGATTGATGATTATCCGCCAGTGCCTTTCGAAGATGCGCTTGATAGCTGCTTTTACTTATATTCAGCTGCCAGAATGGTACGACATGCGCCTCGTGCATCCACCCGTGCAGAAGATCCAGATCAGATTGTTCATCCACCTCACGAAACTGAAGACGTTCATCCAGTTCTTCTCCCGGATCCCGGCTAAAAATATGGTAATTAGATTGCCTCGTTTTCATGCTGCATGCACTCCTTTGCAGTCAGTGGATTTGAAATATGAATATAGACAGACTGTTCGGCAAGGGACCCCACCAATTCGTCCATGTCGAAAAAGCGGGTCAGCAGATTGCCCTTGGACGGGATGCTTTTGTATTCAAGAAGACTTTGGGTCAGGCGGGAACGGCCGAATGCTTTTTCTGCATCTTCAAGCTCCTCTCGGAGTATTTGCAGCAGTTCCGCTTCTTCAATCAGGCCTGAAGCTCCGAAGCCGTTAATCAGCCCAAACAAATGGTTGATGAAGAAGTAATAGCGGAAGCGTTCATCTGCAATATCATCTGCGCATACAGTGTCGCTTGAAGCATTCAGCTCCGGCACATACTTTTTCAAGTGCGCTTCCTTTGAGTGGGCAAAATAGTAGCCCTGATTGTCCCGGTAATAAAACACTTTCGGATAGCCGCCGGTAAAACGAACGACAGAATTCTGCTGGTGGGCTTCAAGCGCAATGCCGTGAGTCATATACAGCCAGAGCATAGGATGCAGGGATATTGATAAGTACCGCCGGAACCAGTCCCTGCTTACTTCGGCAGTGCTCCGGTTTTCCGCCCGGGCAAGACCTCGAATCATGTTGCTGAGCATACTGCCTTCCCCGTATGCATCGTGGACAAGCCCTGCGGCCAGTGACACCTGGTCATCCATATTTTCCTGAAACGGATTGCGCCGGATAATCGTTTCCAGGCCTGTTTCTTCTTCACCTTTAAGTGTGATATATGCTGGATCACGTATAATTTCAAACTCCGGGAAAAACTGTGCTGCATCTTTTCCAATCCGGCTCTTCATCAGCTTTTCCACTTCTATACCGCGCGCCAGTTCTTTTTTTTGATTCGCACGCAGTGAATTAGTAACCTTCACCGGAATTGAAACCTTAAACATATACGGTGACTGCTCGTGATAGAGGGTCCGGATCGAGGAAGTCGCTGTGAAGCTTCGGCCTGCCGGGCCAAGATAATCTAATTCTCCGTGTTCCATTTTCCGTTGAATCGACTCCTCTCGGAGCATAGCTTCTGCCTGAAGCGGATGTACCGGCAGCAGGGCATATCCATCATCCAGACGGCAGTAGTGTTTTTTAAATAATTCCTCTGTCTCCGGGGCATTTTGAAGATCTTTTTTTACGATATCTGCCGCTTTTTCTTCTTCCATCGAGGCTTCCTCTACCTGTGCTGACGGAGCCCGGAAAAAATGTAGCTGAAAACGTCCTTTTGTTTCCGGGGAATACAGTTCAGTTTCCTCCTTACGTTCCATACCCTGCCGGCTTTTAGGGGTCGGGTGCAGCAGGTGCCCGAGTAAAAGGCTCTGCTCTGAATCAATATAGCGGGAGATAACTTCTCCTTTATCCTCCCTGCGTGCTTCTAAAAACAGCTCTATGAGTTCAAAGCTTTGCAGTACGCGCTGCATCATTTCTTCCTGCCCTCCCTTATTAGCGTATGCAAGCGAAAGTTCCTTCAAAAGCAAAGCCCCGGTGGTCAGCACATCCAGTTCAACTAGAGAACTGCTTTCGTTGGTTCTATAATAAAGTGGAAAACGGAAAAGATGACGATGTGTCAGGGACCGGTATTTAACCGGGAGTATCAGCTCTATCTCCTGATGAGAAAGCTCCACACGGCATTCCTTCTCTCCCCAGGCACCGCTTCCGGTCTCGCGCAAATAACAATTAAGAAGGCTCTGCATCGAAGCCTCTGCTGCTGTTTGTTTAGTATTCACTTCTTCTGCCCCTTTCGTATGACTTCAATTTCCCGGCCCATTTCAATCACGGCCTGAATCACGTGATCAATATCCTCCTCTTCCGTTAAAGGATTGATCAGCGTGCACTTTAAAAACTGCCTGCCATCTACTTTCGTTTTGGCAATGACTGCTTCACCTGAAGCATACAACCGCTGCTGAATTTCTTTATTGACCTCGTCTTCTTCCCTTTCTTCAAAGGAGCTTTCTGTACAGTATTTAAACACTACTGCATTCATTTCTGGTTTCATTACCAGATACAGGTTCGGCTCATCGTTAATTTTTTCCGCGAGACGCCCCGCCTGTCTTAAGCCCTTCCCGATCATTTCCGCCCATTTTTCCGTGCCCAGGGTCCGCAGCGTCATCAATATTTTAAGTGCATCAAAGCGCCGGGTCGTCTGCATTGAATAGTCCACGAGGTTAGTAAAGCCCTCCTCGCTGTCGTCTTCTGGGTTCAAATAATCCGCCCTGTGTCTGATAAAACGAAAAGTGTCCTGGCTCCTAACCAAAAAAGCCCCGCAGCTGACTGGCTGATAGAATAATTTGTGAAAATCCACCGCCAGGGAATCTGCTTTATGCACCCCGTCGAGCTTTACAGCCTGATTGCTGCTGAGCGCCAAAGCTCCGCCGAAGGCGGCGTCCACATGCATCCATAAATTTTCTTTGTCTGCTGTACGTCGAATCTCCTGGAGCGGGTCAATGCTTCCAAAATCAGTAGTGCCGGCCGTAGCCACTACGGCAATGGGATGGTCACCGGACTCCCTTGCCTCCTGAATGAAGGCTTCAAGCTTACCGGCGTTCATTTTTTTGTGCTCATCTGTCGGCACCCCTACTACTGACCGCTCTCCGAGGCCAAGCTGAACAGCCGATTTTTTGATGGTGAAGTGCGCCTCCTCTGAACAAAAAATCTTGAATCTGGATGCTTCCGAAGGAAGACCATCGACTTTCACATCATGTGACAACTCCCGGGCGCAGTATTGGTCTCTTGCAAGCAGCAGCCCCATAAAATTCGACTGAGTCCCTCCAGTCGTAAATGTTCCCGCAGCGGTTTGAGGCAGCTGATACAATTCACACAGCCAGTTCACCACCTCTGTCTCTACTGTTGTCGCTGCCGGGCTTTGATCCCAGGAATCCATCGATTGATTTAGAGCGCTCACGATCAAATCTGCACACACCCCGGATAAAAGCGGCGGGCAGTGCAGATGTGCCATCGCATGAGGATGGCTGATGTTTAAGGAGCGTTTCATAATATGCTCCATTACTTCGTCAAGCACACTGTCAAAAGTATGTTCATGCTCTATGCCGTGAAAGAATTGTTTTACCTGCGGTTCTTCTTCTGCGGCCACAGGACTTTCATTTTCATTAAAAAAATTCGCTATATAGGCAGAAGTCTGGGTTAACATTTCGAGCGTTCTTTGCTTATCACCGATGTTTGTTAGAAATTCATTATCAAATGCGGTGTGCGACTCTTCCTTTACAACCGGCATACCGTCTCCTCCATGATCTATTTTTTATAGATAATGAAAATCATTATCAATTAATCCGAAAAAATAAAAGCTCTGTTTCAAGCTGTTAATTACTATGTACACACTAATTGAAAATGATTATCAAAGTCAACAACTGCTGTGGAATTGATACAAAGGTTGGTATCGACCCGTTGAACGGTTTAGGTCTATTACCCTTTCTCCCGTCCAAATCGTGACTTAATATTCACCTGCTTTTAAGAGCTCACGTCGTTAGTTTAAAAACACCCCTATGAGGTAATAAGCCGTGTATCAACAACTATCATCAGGAGGTGCAGCAATTGCTCGTACGCACAAAAGATTTTCAGGCATTTTGGATCTCAGCCACCGATGAAGAAGCAATCGGCTCCATTTCCGACGTCTATTTCGATTCCAGAGGCGAATGGAAGGTACGGTTTCTCGTCGCTGATACCCGCACGTGGTTTGTGGGAGGAAAGGTTCTGCTCAGCCCCCAGCTGATCAGCCGTCTCGACCTTGCCGGCCAGGCCATTCAGATGAATGCCTCGAAAGACCAGATTAAAGACAGTCCGAAGCCGGATGAACACGAACCTATTTCCCGTTCCTACGAAGCTTCTGTTTTAAATTATTACAACTTAGAGCCTTACTGGATTCCAACAGCCGGAAGTACCGGAACCGGACCGGTTATGCCTGTAGGCGGCCCGTTCGCCCCTAACGATGATGACGATAATAATGCACGTCCCGCTCATGACACTGCCGTTACCGGTGCGGAAGAAAACGAAATGGAAGCTGCCCGGAACAAAGAAGACTACTACCTGCAGAGTACGAAGGATCTTCGCGGCTATGATGTCGATGCAGGCGGTGAAAGTATCGGCACGATCTCTGACGTGGTTTTTGACACAAACGACTGGAGCGTTCAGTTCATCGAGGTTGATACTGCCGGTGCACTGTCAAGTGACCACTCTCTCGTTCCAGTGGAATGGTTTAATCAGTTCAGTGCCATGGACGAAAGTGCCACCACCAGTGTGAGCCGCGAAGCGGTGGAAAATTCACCTGATTACGAAGCATCTATGACATTAACCGATGATTACGGTGAAGAAATCCGCCGTCACTTCGGCAGCCCCTCGAATAGATAGATGAAAGTTGTCCGCTGTTTTAAAGCAGCGGGCTTTTTATATCTGCCGAATCCGGAACCGCTGTAATATGTTAAAATAAATAAACTAATAATCCTTCAAACAGCTCAGGAGTGGACTACCTATGGATAAAAAAGATATTGCCGACCTTCGCAGGCAGTTAAAAACAGACAATGATCTACTCACGATTTCCGACATCTTTAACGTTTACATAATGAAAGAAACGACCGATATTTATCACCATCAGAGTCAGCCGTTCGAAATGCTCGACAGCGACCAGCAGGAGCTGTTTATGGCCAATTTTAAAAAAGTTCTCACCGGGCAGCTGGATGAAAAATTATTCGAGCTGAAATTTCAGCAGGACGTTGAAGATTCCAGCCAGCTCATTCTCCACAAAGGTCTTTTAAGCCGTAATGTTGAAGACTGGAAGGAACAGATGCTTCGCATGACCGAAAAAATGATTGAAGACCACCCGTATGAAAAAGACACCGTAATCACCTTTATCCGTGCCGATTATTTAAAACCGGCAAAACAGCGGAATGAGGAAGCAGAAACGAGCGACCGCGATGCAGTATATTCCAATTCCTTTATTCTCTGCAGCATCAATAAGACAGAAGAGCCGAAAAAAGAAATGCAGTTTGATTACATTGAGAAGGAATTCAAATACAAGGTCGAGGCCGATCCGGTCATTGATCTTAAACATCCGTTGGCCGGCTTTTTGTTTCCCGCGATGACGGAAGGGGCCGCTGACGTCAATCATGTACTCTATGCAGCTTCAAAGCCCAACGAACCCGACTACCGGTTTATCGAGGATGTGCTGAACGGCGAAGAGATCGTCACCGCCAAAGAAAACAAAACAGTATTTGAGGATATAGTAAGAGACGTGGTCGGCGACCAGATGAACCCCACCACACTTGCGAACGTCTACGGCGAAATTCACCGGGTCGTCGAAGAAAATGAAGAGGATACCCCGCCGACGCTCGACTATAAAGATGTCGAACGGGTGCTCCAGCAGAGCGGTGAGCAGGTGGAGACCGACAAAGTAAAAACAGCGTTTCAGCGGGTGACCGATAACGAAACCTATGAGCTGAAAGCAAGCAGCATCGTGCCGAAATACAATTCCAAATCCATTAAAATCAACACGAAAATCGCCAATATTGCGATCAGCCCGCAGGACCTCGAATACGTAAGACAGGTCAACTATCAGGGAAAACGCTGTATTATGATTGAGATTGAAGAGGACGCAGAGATCGAAGGCTTTAAAATGCTGCCGGAGGCTTTTGGCGAAGATACTCAGTAATAAAACAAGGAAGGCCCCGGGCGGGACCTTCCTTGTTTTTTAATATACAGCTGGGCCGGCGGCTTTTTTTTGCATACTCCCTCTTACTTTCGCACTAATTTTGTGGCCACTTCCACATGCGTTGTCTGCGGGAACATATCCACCGGCTGGGCTTCTACGACCTCGTATCCGCCTTCCACGAGATGTTTTAAATCCCGGGCAAGTGTCGCCGGGTTACAGGAAACGTATACGATACGTTCGGGATCTACCTCGAGCATCGTATCAAGCAGCTGTTCGTCACAGCCCTTCCGCGGCGGATCCACAACAACGACGTCCGGGCGCAGCCCGTTTGCTTTCACCCACCACGGCATCACTTCCTCTGCTTTTCCTGTCGCAAAGGTTACGTTATCAAAATGATTCAGCTGGGCGTTTCGCTTAGCGTCACTCACGGCCTGAGGAACTACCTCCACGCCGTACACTTCACGCGCTTTTTCTGCAAGAAACAGCGAGATGGTTCCGATGCCGCAGTAGGCATCAATAACCGTTTCATAACCGCGCAGATCTGCGTACTCCAGCGCTTTATCATACAGTGTTTTTGTCTGGACCGGGTTTACCTGGTAAAAGGAGCGCGCGGAAATCGCAAATTTCACATCGCCAATGTGGTCGTAAATATAGTCTTCGCCCCACAGCGTTTTTGTCCGGTCGCCAAAAATGACGTTGGTTCGTTTCGTATTCACGTTTTGAACGATGCTTGCGGTATCCTTTACTTCATCACGCACAGCTTCGATAAAAGCCTGCTCCTCCGGTATTTTTTTACCGTTTGTAATGAGGACAATCATCAGCTGGCTGGTGGTAGGTGCATAACGCGTCACGACGTGGCGGAGAAAGCCTCGTCCGCTTTCTTCATCATAGGCGCTCATGCCAAATCGGTCGGCGATCTCTTTCACCTGCTGGACGGCAGCGTCGTTTTCCTTCTGCTGAATGATACACTCATCCATGTCAATAATGTTGTGCGTCCGCTTTTGGTAAAATCCTGCTTTTAACTGGCCGTCCTCTTTTACCCCAATCGGCACCTGGGCCTTGTTGCGGTAGCGCCACGGATCCTCCATCCCGATCGTATCGTGGACCACTGTTTCGTCGAGGCCGCCAATCCGTTCAAACGCATTCTTCACCTGCTTATGCTTATAGCGGAGCTGGGCATCGTAGGTCATATGCTGCAGCTGGCAGCCTCCGCATTTCACATAAATCGGGCACGGCGCTTCCGTTCGTTCGCTGCTTTCTTCAAGAACAGTAATAAGCTTGCCAAAGCCGTAGCCTTTTTTTGTTTTAATAATCTTTGCCTGAATACGCTCACCGGGCAGGGCATACGGGATAAACAGCGCATACCCGTCGATTCTTCCGACCCCGTGACCTTCGTGAGTTAAATCCTCGATCGTCGTCTCTATTAATTCATTTTTTTCTACCGGGGCTTCCGGCTTATTTTGCTTGCTCATTATTTCGTTCCTTCCGTTCATTCTAGTCTGTCAAAAAAATTGTAACACAGGAGTGGTTTGGCGTCCGTCTGTTCGCACGCTATAATATAGGAATACTATAAGCAAATGAAAAAGAACGGAGAGATACATATGGACATCCGTCTGATTGAACCATCGGATGCGAACGTTCACCTGGCGTTCAGTCAGCAGCTCGATAATGAAACATCTTATATGCTGATGGAGCCAGGAGAGCGAAAGCCAACAGCCGAGCAGCATCAGCATATGGTGAACGAGTTTATCATGAAGGATCATCTTGTGCTTTTTATTGCGGAAGATGCAGGTGTGGTGGTTGGCCACGCGATGGGCGTCGGCGGCAGCACCATCCGCAACTGCCTGACCGCCTCTGTCGTTATAGGGATCCTGCCCGCTTATCACCGCCTGGGTCTTGGAAGACGGCTCCTTGAGCATATCGAAGCATGGGCCGGAAAGCGCGGGCTTCACCGTCTGGAGCTGACCGTAATAGAAGAAAATACCGGGGCGCGTGTACTCTATGAACGCTTCGGCTTTCAGATTGAAGGCGTTAAACAGGACTCGCTTTTCGCCCACGGGACATACGTCAATGAAATTATGATGGCTAAGCTGCTGTAGAAAGGAGCACCAACCTTGCGCATTTCATTTGAAGCAATTTATGAGCTGATTCTTGCCGCTCTCTTAATATTTTCCTTGACGGTAGACCTGCCGCCTGACCAATCCAGGGCGCTTGATATATTTATTTATGTTTTATTTGTAATTGATTTCAGCGTCCGCTTTTTTGCGAGCGACAACAAGTGGCAGTACATTAAAAGCAATCCGCTTGAGCTGATCGCCATTTTGCCGCTAGGGGAAATCTTCCGGGCTGCCCGCCTCATCCGTCTGCTGAAAATTCTGCGTCTGATCGTGCTGTTCAGCCGCCGGCATTCCCTGCTTGATGTCTTTTTCTCCAAATATCAGGTGGACCGGGCAGTGATCATTGTCGGCGTACTGCTGTTTGCGGCCAGTCTTTCCATGCGCTGGATTGAACCGGACTTTCATACATACGAGGAAGCGCTCTGGTGGGCGGTGGTGACAACCACCACAGTCGGCTACGGTGATTTTTATCCGGTAACGACTGCCGGCCGGATTATTGCAAGCATCCTGATGATCGTCGGCATCGGACTGATCGGCATTGTTACCGGTACTGTAGCTGCCTTTTTCTCTCATGATCACCGTACGCTTCCGCCGGAAGCCCGGCACGTGCAGGAAACGCTGAACCGCTATCCGGAGCTTACAGCAAAAGAGATGGATGATATGATCGCTTCGCTTGAAAAGTGGAAGGAACGCTACAAAAAAGAGGAAGATCAATCATCGTAATTGTCTTCCTCTTCCACGCCCACCACCTGGCTGCGGCGTTCAAGCAGCACCACGTCGCGCCAGCGTCCCTGCATTTTGCCGATACGCTCCCGTACACCTACCTCTCGGAAGCCTTTACGCCGGTGAATACGCAGGCTATAGTCATTTTCAGGAAAAATGCCGGCCTGCAGCATCCAGTAGCCTTCTGCTTCCGCTTTTTCAATTAATGCTTCCAGAAGCGTTCCACCCACACCACGGCCGCGTTCATCCTGGTGAATATAGACACTCGTTTCGCCTACGCCTTCATATACTTCCCGGCCGGAAACCGGGGCGAGCGCTGCCCAGCCGATTACTTTTTCAGTTGTAGTGTCGATAGCAACGAGACGGCAGGCCAGATCGTGCGTCGCTGACCAAAGCTCCCATGACGGCGCCTCCGTTTCAAATGTCGCATGCTCACTCATAATTCCCATTTCGTATATGTCCCGGACTTCAGGCCAATGCTCCTTTTGCATTCTCGCTATGTAATAGTCCACGTGCATCTACCCCTTATCCTGCTTTTTTTCCTAGAATAACATACCTGTTTTTCTTTTGTTTATTTCAGCGTCCGCCTGCAAATTGTTTACAATTTAATGAACAAAGGAATACCTTTCACGTAACCTGTCTCTCTGCCGCAGGGAATTATACTTATGAAAAGGACGTGTTCGCATGAAGTACCGTCGATTAGGGAACTCCGGCGTAAAAGTAAGTGAAATAGGCCTTGGCAGCTGGCTTACCTACGGCTCCTCCGTGGAGGACCAGACTGCTGGTAACATTATTCACCATGCGTATGAAAACGGCATTAATTTCTTTGACACGGCGAACGTCTACAATAAAGGAGAAGCGGAAAAGGTCGTAGGCAAAGCTTTAAGCTCCTACAACCGGGACAGCTACGTGCTGGCTTCGAAGGTGTATTTTCCAATGGGAGACGGTCCGAACGACCGCGGACTCTCCCGCAAGCACATTATGGAGCAGTGCGATGCCAGCCTGCAGCGGCTCGGTACGGATTACATGGATCTGTATCAATGCCACCGCTATGATCCCGATACCCCGCTGGAGGAAACGCTGATGGCGCTTGATGACCTTGTGCGCCAGGGTAAAATTTTGTACTACGGCTTCAGCGAATGGTCCGGTGCCCAGATCAGCGATGCGGCACATATTGCTGATAAACGAAATCTTCACCGGCCGGTATCGAACCAGCCCATCTACAATATGCTCGTACGCTATATTGAAAAAGAGGTCCTTCCGATCAGCGAACGTGAAGGGCTCGGACAGGTCGTCTTTTCCCCGCTTGCTCAGGGCATTTTAACCGGCAAATACCGTCCGGGCGAGCAGCCTCCGTCCGACAGCCGTGCTGCCAATTCAGATATTAATTTCGCTATGGAACGCTTTATGGATGACCGGATTCTCGAAAACGTCGTAAAACTGGAGAATTTAGCCCGTAACGAGCTCGGCGTTAAGCTTTCCCAGCTCGCCCTCGCCTGGATTCTCCGAAAACCTGGCGTAAGCTCTACCATTGTTGGAGCGAGCCGTCCCGAACAGCTCGAAGAAAATTTAAAAGCTGCAGAGCTTGAACTTCCGGACAATCTGCTCGATGAAATCGACAGCACCCTTCAGGAAATCGAAGATGTGACCTCCAGGCTTCATTAAACACTATCCCGCCGGAGCCGGCGGGATTATTTTTATATTCAGAACTTCTATATTTTCATTATTTTTAAATGGTGCTATAATGAACTTGTGTAAGCGTTTCCAATTTTTCTCTAAAACGAAGGAGGATTTTGCATGAGATACGATGCACCAAACACCCCCGAAAGCCTCGTACATTTTAAAAACAAATACGATAACTTTATTGGAGGCGAATACAGAGCGCCGGCCCAGGGCGAATATTTTGATAACGTCAGTCCGGTTACCGGTACCGTTTTCTGTCAGATTGCCCGTTCAACGAAAGAGGACGTTGATGCGGCAGTGGCAGCAGCCAATAAAGCAAAAGAAGCGTGGGGCAAAACGTCCACGACCGAACGCTCCAATATTTTAAATAAAATGGCGAACCGGATGGAAGAAAACCTTGAAATGCTGGCCGTTGCCGAAACATGGGAAAACGGCAAAGCTGTCAGGGAAACACTGAATGCTGATATCCCTCTTGCCATCGATCATCTTCGCTACTTCGCAGGCGTTATTCGTGCCCAGGAAGGAACAATCGGCCAGATCGACGATGACACTGTAGCATATCATTTCCATGAGCCGCTCGGCGTTGTCGGCCAGATTATTCCGTGGAATTTCCCGATTCTTATGGGGATCTGGAAGATCGCTCCTGCGCTTGCTGCCGGCAACTGCATCGTTCTCAAACCGGCTGAACAGACACCAGCGTCGATTTACAAGGTGCTTGAGCTCGTTGAAGACCTTCTGCCGCCAGGCGTTCTGAACGTAGTGAGCGGCTTCGGGGTTGAAGCCGGCAAACCGCTTGCCCAGCACGAAGGCATTGATAAAGTGGCATTCACCGGGGAAACGACGACCGGACGACTGATTATGCAGTACGCTTCGGAAAATATAATTCCGGTAACGCTCGAGCTTGGCGGCAAATCACCGAATATTTTCTTTGAAGACGTAATGGCCGAGGACGATTCTTATCTCGACAAAGCAATCGAAGGCTTCGTCATGTTCGCCTTGAACCAGGGGGAAGTGTGCACGTGTCCATCCCGTGCTCTCATTCAGGAATCCATTTACGATAAATTTATTGAACGGGCTATTGAACGCGTTAAAGCCATCAACGTCGGTCATCCGCTCGACACCGACACGATGATGGGCGCCCAGGCTTCCAAGGAACAGCTCGATAAAATCCTTTCCTACCTGGATATTGGGAAACAGGAGGGTGCAGAGGTTCTGGTCGGCGGTGAAGCAGCCCAGGTCGACGATGAAGACCGTTCACAGGGATATTATGTGCAGCCGACCGTATTTAAAGGCCATAACAAAATGCGCGTGTTCCAGGAAGAAATCTTCGGACCTGTGCTGAGTGTGACTACCTTTAAAACGAAGGAAGAAGCGATGGAAATCGCCAACGATACGCTGTACGGACTTGGGGCCGGCGTCTGGTCGCGTGATATGAACACCGCATACCGGTTCGGACGCGCGATCCAGGCTGGCCGTGTATGGACGAACTGCTTCCATGACTATCCGGCGCATGCTGCGTTCGGCGGCTATAAAAAATCAGGTATTGGCCGGGAGAACCACAAAATGATGCTCGACCATTACCAGCAGACGAAAAACCTTCTGGTCAGCTACAGCGAACAGCCGAAAGGATTCTTTTAAGCGGCCGGAAGCATTAAAAAGGAGGATGTCTCATGGCAGTAGAGCGTGTAACCGCTACTGACGCTGCCCTTGAACTAATCAACAGATTGACAAAACGGCACGGTCCGTTAATGTTTCACCAATCCGGCGGCTGCTGCGACGGCAGCGCCCCGATGTGCTACCCGGAAGGTGACTTTAAAACGGGCAACAGTGATATGTATATGGGAGATATCGGCGGGGCACCGTTTTATATGTCGAAGGATCAATTTGAATACTGGAAGCACACACAGCTGATTATTGATGTTGTCGACGGCCGGGGTGGGATGTTTTCTCTAGAAGGACCGGAGGGTAAACGGTTTTTAACCCGCTCCCGGGTATTTTCCGAAGAAGAACGCACAGAGCTCGAACACAATTCTACTGTTTAAACATTCAGGCATTCTGCATTTGCGCAGAATGCCTGTTTTCTGTCCGGTGTGCCTATTGTCATTTTAGGTATTTCTTATTATTCTATAATTAACAAAGAAATAAGCACCGTTTGAGGGCGCGCTACAGTAAAGGATGAAGGCCTATGCATCATTCATCAACATCACCGTTCAGACCCTTCCCCACCCTGGAAACGTCAAGGCTCCGGCTTCGGGCCCTTCGTTATTCAGATCTTGAAGATATTTACGAATACGCCTCCAATCCGCTGGTCTCCCGCAACGTTTTGTGGGACACCCACAGAAGCCGCGGGGAAACAAAAGATTTTCTGGATATCACGATGAATTCCTATAAATACGGCGACCGGGCGCCATTTGGCATCGAACGCAAGGACTCCGGCAAAGTAATCGGCACCATCGATTTTGTGCATTGGGACCGGGGCCATGCCGCCGGGGAAATTGGCTACACGCTCGCCCCGGATCATTGGAATCAGGGGTTCGGATCGGAAGCGGCACGGGAAATTATCCGCTTCGGCTTTGAAGATATGGGCCTGCATCGGATTGAAGCCCGGTGTTTCACCGAAAATACAGCCTCTGCCAAGGTGATGGAAAAGGTTGGCATGGTGCATGAAGGCACACTGCGCCGCTCACTGTTGATTCAGGGGGTACGGCGGGATGTGATGATTTACGCTATTTTAAAAACAGAATGGAAAAGCTATTAAAAAAACAGCCGGCAATGCGGCTGTTTTTTATGGGCAGAACAGTTCGATATGCTGGTACAAATTTTCAAACGTCGCCGGCAGATGGCCGCCGTATTCCCCGTCAAGATTCAGCTGCATGTCTTCTTTTGCCTCAATACGAAGCTGTTTTGCTTTAAAATATTTAATTTTGGGATTTTCCAGATGCCTCCCGCGCAGAGCCTGGCGCAGCAGCTGGCTGAATTCAAACATCGTCATTTTCTGTACGATAAGCACATCAAAATAACCGTCGTTGTATTCTGCCTGTGGTAGAAGTTTTTCAAAACCACCGACGGAGTTAGTGTTGGATACGAGAAACATTGTAATTTCTTCCTCGAGAAGCTTTCCATCGTATTCAACAGTCGTCATCTGCGGGTGCAGAGACCAGAATTTCTCAAATCCTTTAATGAAATAGGCGGCCTGCCCCAGCGCCGTTTTCAGCCCCTTCGGAGTGTCATAGGTGAGCTCCGTCAGCTTCCCCCCCGCAGCAATATTAATAAAGTACGAGCCATTCGCCTTTCCTACATCAATGCCCTGGGTGCGCCCGCGCACAAATACGTCGCAGACCTCTTTGATTTCTTTTCCCTGCAGTCCAAGGGCCCGGGCAAAATCATTCGTCGTTCCGGCCGGAATAAGTCCTACTTTGGGGCGCCATTCCTGTTCAGCGATTCCATTAATGACCTCAAAAATCGTTCCGTCCCCGCCTGCGGCAATTACGGCTTCGAACCCATCCTGTGAAGCGCGCCGTGCCTCATCCCGGGCGTCACCCTCTCCCCGGGTCATAAAGGCTGATGTTTCGTAACCTGCCTGCTCCATCCGGTCTAATATATAAGGCACCTGCCGCTCCATCTGCTCTCTTCCAGACGTTGGATTGTAGATTACTCTCGCTCGTTTTCGCATATTATAACCCCTATTACATCGAAGATTTCAATTCATTTGGCTAATATATAAAAGAACTATCTTTGTCCGTCATTGTTACATGCATTACTAATTAATTGTATACTATTGTTAATTCATTAAACAGTAGCGGCTGTGGGGTCGATATTTTTTGGCTTAAACTTGGAATATTGCGCAAAGGTAGCCCTTTGAAATCGCAGGTAATTTTCTTCTATAAAATCATAAAACATCTTTTGCCCTTTATCTTTCAAGATAAACATAGCTTTTTCCATAGACCGTAAAGCGTTCGCATATTCGCCCATATAAAATAAAGCTACACCCTTTTGGTAATAAAGTTCACCTAACAGATACACTGATTCTATGTCGTATATATACTTTACCCCTTCATTTGCGACCTTCAGGCTTTTTTCAAACTGCATGGCTTTGGAGTATACAATGCACAAATTCATATAAATTTTTGTTTTGGAAGTATCCCATTGCGCTACGGGAAGTTTTGTATAAAGAGCAAGAGCCTCATTAAAATAATAAATGGCGTCTTTATACTCGTTCATATCCATATATACTGTACCAATATTTATATATATACCAATATCTTCTTCTGTGATGCTTAAAGAACCTGTATCCACATCCAGGGCTAACTGTAATAATTCCAGAGATTCTTCTTTTTCAAGTGTTAATTTAGAGTGACAGGCAGCTCTTTTCCATAACAAAAACTTAAGATGGACAGGCTTTCGAAATAGTGGATTTTTTAATTCCTGTCTAATGATTTTCATTGCTTCTTCTAATTCATATATACGTACCAGTTTATCAATTTTATCCTTAGTTTCCTGTATATAGTTAAATCGGGGAGCTTCGTGATCTTCAAAAAAATAGTTGATCTTCACTCCTAATTTTATTGCCATTTGATGGAGGATATCTGCGGTCGGCTGCATTTCCCCCCGCTCAATTTTGGAAACAGCTCTTTGAGAACAAATATTTTCAGCCAGTTCTCTTTGACTTACTTCGTAGTACTGTCTTAAATCTTTTAATTTTTTCCCAACATTTGAATCTTCCATACAACCACCTTTTAAGAACTATAGTTCTAATCACTTTAGATTTTACCACAATTCTAGAGCTTTGCCCTAATTATTGGGCAATGAATGCATTAGAAGCCCAAAGATATTTATATTCGTATATGTCATAATGCATATAGAAAATAATTACAGAGTTTCTTGTAGGAGGGTTGTTTTCAGTGAAAGCTAATTTAATTAAATTGACTGTAGCTATAGGGTTAGTAACAACGGCTGGTGCTGCTGGCGATTTCCAGTTACTAGTTAACTTGCCGGGAATAATGTAATTATTTTTAAATAATTGTAAACCGTCACCCTCGACACACGTTTCACACCATTAACCAAGCTTACCCCTGTTATATTTTTTGTATCCCTTGCAGTTTAGCTGGCAGGGGATTCTTTTTTTACTTATTAACTGACCATTTATCGGCATTGGAGGAGCGGCCATGCATCCGGATCAACATATTGCTTACTTTGTAGATCAATTTTTGTACCAGCTGGATCATGCAGATGATCCAGCCGAGCTCTGCCAGCTCCGCGATCAGGTGTTTGAACAAGTCGCCCTTATTGGTGCCCGTCTCCCTTATATTGAAATGATGGGTACACTCTGGCACAAACACCCCGCCACCCTTAAGGAAGCACTCGAGGAAGAGCCTGTTTGTTATGGTCTTTTAATTGATACGTTTCAGCACGTTTCTCCGAATCAGTTTGTGTATATGCGCTGGCGGCTGTACGAATGGGCCAGGCTTTCTGCGTGAACAGAAAATGGGTTATATTCGGCAAAATATCGGGAAAATACTCTCCACCTATAGTTTACGGAGGGGATAAAAAATGGCTGAGTTTACCGTGGATTCCCAAATATACCTTCGTCCGTTTAAAGATAAGGACGCTGCCGATTATCTGCAGCTGGTGGATGATAATCGTTCATACCTGCGCCATTGGCTGCCCTGGGTGGATAAAACACGTGAGCTGCGCGATGTACTCCGTTTTTTTGAACACCGGGCTAAACTTGCCCGCCGCGGCACCTCCTACACGTTTGGTATCTGGTACGAAGGCAGGCTCGCCGGGGCGATCAGCTTCAACCACGTGTACCGGCTCACCCGGCGCACTGTCATTGGCTACTGGCTCGCCGCCCCCTTTCAGGGAAGAGGCATTATGACCCGGGCGGTACAGACATTGACTGATTATGCCTTTCGGGATATTCATCTCCGGCGTGTGGATATTTGTGTCGCTCCAAATAACCGTCCCAGTCGTTCAATTCCGGAGCGGCTCGGCTTTGAAAAATATAAATATGTGCGCAATGCCGAATGGCTGTACGACCATTATGTCGATCACGTTGTCTATACGATGCGTTCGCGCTTCTGGCTTCCAGCTATTCTCGGGCCCGGAATGGAGCATACAAAAACCCCGCAGGTTTAAATCTGCGGGGTTTTCTGTTTAGCGCTGTTCCATGCCTTCAAGAATTAAAGAGTTTACCATCTGCGGATTGGCTTTCCCTTTCGTTTCCTTCATCACCTGGCCGACTAAGAAGCCGAGCGCTTTGTCTTTTCCATTTTTGTAGTCTTCAATCGACTGCGGATTGTTATCCAATATGCCGTCAACTACCTGCTTCAGCTCTCCTTCATCAGAGATCTGCATAAGCCCTTTATCTTTTACGATCTGTTCCGGATCGCCGCCCTGCTCCATTACATCTGCAAAAACCTGCTTGGCAATTTTGCTTGAAATGGTGCCTTTTTCAATGAGTTCAATCAGCTTGGCAAGCGACTCCGGCGTGAGAGCCGTCTCGTCGATATCCATATCGTTGTTGTTTAGATACCCGCTTATCTCGCCCATCAGCCAGTTGGCTGTAAGCTTGCTGTCCGCTCCGGCATCAACAGTTTCCTGGAAAAAGTCTGCGATGGCCTTGGACTGCACCAATACTGATGCATCGTATTCGGAAAGACCGAAGTCCTCGATATAACGCTTCTTCCGTGCGTCGGGAAGTTCAGGAATTGATGACATGATTCGTGATTTCCAGTCTTCGTCGATATAGTACGTGACCAGATCCGGTTCCGGGAAGTAACGGTAATCATCCGAGCCTTCTTTGATACGCATCAGAATTGTTTCTTTTTTCGCGTCATCCCACCTGCGCGTTTCCTGCAGTACTTCCCCGCCAGAAAGCAGTTCTTTTTCCTGACGTTCTTCTTCAAATGCCAGTCCTTTTTGCACATTCGTAAATGAGTTCAGGTTCTTCAGCTCAGTTTTCGTGCCAAATTCCTCCTGCCCTGCCGGACGGATGGAAATGTTCGCATCACAACGGAGCGATCCTTCTTCCATTTTGCAGTCGGAAACGTCGGTATACTGCAGAATCGCTTTTAATTTTTCCAAATAAGCGTAGCCTTCCTCCGGCGTCGTAATATCCGGCTCTGACACAATTTCAATCAGAGGTGTGCCAACACGGTTAAAGTCAACCAGAGAGTGGCCGCCGTCTTCGTCGTGCGTGAGCTTTCCGGCATCTTCTTCCATGTGAATACGGGTAATACCGATACGCTTCGGTCCGTTTTCTTCTGTTTCAATGTCAATCCACCCGTTTTCTCCGATTGGCTGGTCAAACTGGGAAATTTGATAAGCTTTCGGATTGTCGGGATAAAAGTAGTTTTTACGGTCGAATTTCGTTTCCCCGGCGATATCGCAATTTAATGCAAGCGCTGCTTTCATGGCATAGTTGACCGCCTGCTCATTCAAAACCGGCAGCACCCCCGGATGGCCCAGGCAGACCGGGCACGTATGCGTATTCGGAGGAGCACCAAATTCGGTTGAGCAGTTGCAGAAAATCTTTGTATTTGTTTTTAACTCTGCATGGACTTCGAGTCCAATGATTGTTTCAAAGTTCATGGTCCTGGTTCCTCCCCTATAATTCCGGTCTGGCTTTATGGTGTTCAGTTGCCTGTTCAAAGGCGTGGGCAACTGTATAGATCGTTTCTTCAGCAAACGGCTTGGCTATAATCTGCAGGCCAACCGGCATATTGTCCGAGAAGCCGCACGGCACAGAAATCGCCGGAATACCAGCCAGGTTTACCGGAATGGTTAGAATGTCGTTGGCGTACATCGTGAGCGGATCATCAAGCTGCTCCCCGAGTTTAAATGCAGTTGTCGGAGCTGTCGGCCCGACGATAACATCATAGTCGGCAAATACTTTTTCGAAGTCCCGTCGGATGAGTGTACGTACCTGCTGGGCCTTCTTGTAGTACGCATCATAATAACCGGCGCTCAAAGCAAAGGTTCCAAGCATAATCCGGCGCTTCACTTCTTCGCCGAAGCCTTTGCTGCGGGTTTCTTTGTACATTTCCACCAGGTCCTTCGCGTTTTCATCGCGAACGCCGTAGCGGACACCGTCAAAGCGGGCCAGGTTGGCTGAAGCCTCTGAAGAAGCAATTAAATAGTACGCAGCGACTGCGTATTTTGAATGCGGAAGGGAGACTTCCTCCCATACTGCTCCCTGTTCTTCGAGGACTTTCAAAGCTTCAAGCACACGCTCTTTAACGCCTTCATCCACCCCTTCCCCGATGTATTCGGACGGCACGCCAATTTTCAGGCCTTTGACGTCCCTGCCGAGTGCCTCCAGATAATTTGGCACCTGCACATCTGCGGAGGTCGAATCATTTTCCGAATGACCGGCAATCTGCTGCAGTACGTAAGCATTATCTTCAACCGAACGGGTAAGCGGTCCGATCTGATCTAGGGAAGAAGCAAAAGCAACAAGACCGTAACGAGATACGCGTCCGTAGGTAGGCTTCAAGCCGACAACTCCGCAATAGGAAGCAGGCTGGCGGATGGATCCTCCTGTATCAGAGCCTAACGAAAACAGCACTTCGCCGGCTGCCACAGAGGCTGCTGAGCCGCCGCTCGAACCGCCCGGAACGTAATCGGTGTTCCACGGGTTTCTCGTTTCCTGCACGCCGGAGTTTTCCGTCGAGGACCCCATGGCGAATTCGTCCATGTTCAGTTTCCCGACGGTGACCGTTTCTGCTTCTCCGAGTTTATCCATCACGGTCGCATTATGAACCGGATCAAAGTTTGCAAGCAGCTGACTTGCGCAGGTGGTCCGAAGGTCCTCGGTGATAATATTGTCTTTAATACCTGCCGGCATGCCAAACAAAAACGGCACCTCGCCACCGTTTTGAATAAGCTTGTCGAGCTTTTCAGCCTGCTCGAGTGCCCGTTCTTCATTTAACGTTAAAAACGCTTTTACGTCTGTATCTACTTCACGGATACGGGCAAATGAAGCTTCCACCAGTTCGGTGACAGTTACTTCCTGGTTTTTTATCTTCGTATGTAACGATGCTACACTTTCTTCCAAAATGGACATACGTTATCTCCCTTCTTTTACTCCAGCACGGATGGTACTTTCACCTGGCCGTCTTTTTGGTCCGGCGCATTTTTTAATGCTTCCTCCCGGTCAAGCGATGGTTGAATGGTATCTTCACGCAGTACGTTGTGAATATCCAATACGTGGGATGTCGGCTCCACGTCAGTCGTATCGAGTTCATCAAGCTGTTCAGCAAATCCAATGATCGCATCAAGCTCTTCGGTCAGTTTTTCCAAATCCTCATCAGAAACGGAAAGTCGTGCGAGATGGGCCACGTGCTCCACATCTTCTTTTGAAATATGAGCCATCAGTTTTTCCTCCTTTGAATGCTTCTATCGTTCTTCTGTTGGGACAATACTCTGATCATATCAAAGAAAAAGGAAAGCGGGCAACTGTGCCCACTTCCCGCGCTCACAAATTACTCATTGTATACGTGAACGTACATATCTTCTCCCGGTTCATTCGTAATTAACGCTTCCTGACCGGAGGAGGAATTAATATTCACTTCCACTTCAAGACCGTTTGGAAAAATGTCTTCTGTCTTATCCGCCACGTGCTGGGTGAAGGCAATAATTTCTGTTTTACTGTAAAATTGAATTGGAATATCAATCGTCAGGCTGTCGAGTTCACCATTAACGTAATGACCTTCTCCAACTACACCGACTGTATTGTCAAAAAAGCTGTTCACTTCATTACTAAACTCATCGAACATTTCGGAATCAGAACGGTTATTTTCTTCTGCTTCCGAAGACGGGAACAAATAGTTTGATTCATTTAATTCATTCCAGTTTCCGGGCTCCTGTCCCGGGTCAGCCATACCGGTTGCAATAAACGTTCCCGGCACGCTCGAGTCTCTCGGTGCCTCCTGGAAGACGGTAAACATGATCGGCACTTCTTCAATCTGGTCTGCATTATCGCGTTCGTCGTTTCGCAGGCGCTGGGTAATTTCCTCTGCAATACGCTGCGCGTCCTCAAGAGCGTTTTCTTCACTGATGGACTCTTCAAGCCACGGTCCGTATGTACCGTCTTCATATTCCTCGCGGAAGTAATATGTTTCATTCATCGACAGCCCAATGACAATACCGCCAAGTTCAAGGCCGTCGCTTCCCTCTTCCATGTAGTTATGTTCAAGCAGGTTGGACATTGTTCTCGGTTCACCGCGTTCGCGCTCCTCAAACTCGTCTCCTTCACTCCCGGCAAGCGGCGGATTCAGTCCTCTCGGCCTTGTCGTTGGTTCCCCGTCGCCTTCTTCGCCTTCCCGCAGCAGCCAGTTATTTAACTCACTGCGTTCAATGACCTGGCCTTCCCGGAAATAGTAGTTATCCTGACTGAACTCTTCCGAAGCAAGCTCCTGCATGCCTATTTCCATCCGCTCCAGATCAAAGCGGTTATAAACAATGGAATTACTGAGCCCCCGGGATTCCCCTGTGACGTACTGGCCATCGTCAGTGAGCACCGCCCGGTAGTACTCATCCAGACTTGGAATGCCGGCGCTCAGCGACAGTTCTTCCTCTGATTCCGGCTGAGAGTTCTCTGATTCTGATTCACCCCCGCCAAACAACCCGCATCCTGATAATGCAAACACGGAAGCAGCTATAACAAGGCCGGCTCTTTTCCGCATAATATCATTTCCTCCATTCCCGGCGTTTCCTTCCAGATATTTTTCCTCTTTTGTGCATCCAGAGGCTTACATTTTTTTCTTTCCCATCTCTATCTTAGAAGGTATGCCCGAGTGAAACAAGCTACTTTTATCTTCTTTTTATTCACTTGTTTGCTCAATTAACTGCTGTTCGTCCCAGACGGTCACGTCCAGTTCTCTCGCTTTTTCCAATTTAGAGCCGGCTTCTTCTCCTGCCACCACGATATCCGTATTGCTGCTGACGCTGCCGGTAACCTTTCCACCCAGCGCCTCAATACGTTCCTTGGCGTCCTTGCGGGTTAATTCCTGCAGCTTGCCGGTAAGAACGACCGTTTTACCGCTGAACACTGTATCTGTTGCCTGTTCAGATTTCCGCGGGCCTTTATATTCCATATTCAGCCCGAGCCGGCGCAGCTCGCCGAGCAATACCGAAACGTTTTCCTGTTCAAAATAACTGACAATGGAATCTGCTACCTTCTCACCAATATCATAAATGGCAAGAAGCTGGTCTTTATCTGCCTGTTCAAGTGCCTCCATCGTACCGAATTCTTCCGCCAGCGTCCGGGCCGCTTTGGAGCCGACAAACCGGATGCCAAGGCCGAACAGTAAGCGTTCCAGTGAATTTTCCTTGGACGCTTCAATCGCTCTCAAAAGATTATCAACGGATTTTTCTCCCATGCGTTCAAGCTCAAGCAGTTCATTCCGGTCGAGCTTATAAATGTCTTCAATCCCAGAGACTAATTGATGCGAAAACAGCTGCTGAATCACTTTTTCTCCGAGGCCATCGATATTCATCGCCCCCCGGGAGACAAAATGAATCAACGCTTCCTGCAGCTGTGCCGGGCAGTTTGGATTCATGCAGCGAAGAGCCACTTCCTCTTCGAGACGTACAAGCTCTGTCCCGCAGGAGGGGCATTCTGTGGGCATTTCAAATTCCCTTTCATTTCCTTCGCGGAGCTCGGTTAGCACCCGCACGACCTCCGGAATAATATCTCCGGCTTTTTTAACGACAATCTGGTCTCCGAGTTTGATTCCCTTTTCCCGTATCAGATCTTCATTATGAAGCGAAGCCCGCTGCACTGTCGTTCCTGCCACCTGAACCGGCGTCAGCTTCGCCGTTGGGGTCACTACGCCGGTACGTCCAACGCTTAAAATAATATCCTCGAGCGTCGTCACCTTTTCTTCTGCCGGAAATTTATAGGCCGTCGCCCAGCGTGGACTTTTTGCTGTAAAGCCCAGGTCCTCCCGTTGGCCTAGATCGTCCACCTTGATAACGATGCCATCGATTTCATAGGAGAGCCCGTTGCGGTTTTCCGTCCAGTAGTCTACAAATTCCAGTACTTCTTCAATGGTTCGGCATTTTTTCGTTTCCGGGTTCACTTTGAATCCGAGCTGATCCATAAAATCAAGCGATTCGGCGTGCGTATTCACATCCAGCTCATCATCGTTGCCGGCACCATACAGAAAAATATCCAGGTTTCGCTTGGCCGCAATTTTCGGGTCAAGCTGCCTGAGGGAGCCCGCAGCTGCGTTACGCGGGTTGGCAAACGGCTCTTCTCCATTCTTTTCCTTGTCTTCATTCAGACTGAGAAACGAGCGCTCCGGCATAAACACTTCTCCGCGCACTTCAATATCCACTGCTTCTTCAAGACGCAGAGGGATCGCCCGGACCGTTTTCAGGTTATGGGTAATATCCTCTCCGGTTGTGCCGTCGCCCCGGGTCGCCCCGAGCACAAAGCGTCCATCCTCATAGGAAAGCGATACGGCCAGGCCGTCTATTTTCAGCTCGCACACGTATTCCACATTGTCACCGGTCACCTGGCGCACCCGCCTGTCAAAGTCACGCACATCCTGTTCGTTGAAGGCATTTCCGAGGCTCAGCATCGGAATCCGGTGCTGCACCTTGCGAAAGCCTTCCAGGGGCGCTCCTCCAACCCGGACCGTCGGAGAATCGGGAGCCTGCAGATCCGGGAAATCATTTTCAAGCTGGATCAGCTCCTGCAGCCGTTCATCGTATTCAGCATCCGGCACGATTGGATTATCTTTAACATAGTAATAATAGCCGTATTTATCCAACAGCTCACGGAGTTGTTCTACACGTTCTTCTGCTTGCTTTCTCTCCATCGGCTTCGTCCTTTCTACGCTTTTTCAATTGGGGCAAACGTGGCCATCAGCCGCTTGACACCTTCGCTCGGAAAAGCAATATCGAGTTCCATGTCGTTGCCTTCACCTCGTACGCTGACAACGGTGCCGGTTCCCCATTTTTTGTGCTTAGCCTTGTCGCCAATATTCCAGGAAAGGTCACTGCCGCCGCTTGGCGTCGGTGCTTTGCTTTCCCGGGGAGCGGCCGTTGCAGCCTGGCGTTTGCGCTCAAACGGGGAAGCCGTTTTTCCACTCGCAGGAGCCTGCTGCTTTTCTTCACGCCCGGAAATCAGCTCCTGTGGGAGCTCCTGAATGAACCGCGACATTGGGTTTGCCTGCGTTCGTCCGTACTGCATCCGCATGGAAGCGTGGGTCAGGTGAAGCTCCTGCTCGGCCCGGGTCATTCCAACGTAGGCGAGCCTGCGCTCCTCTTCCATCTCTTCGGGCTCAAACAGTGAGCGATTGTGCGGGAAGATTCCTTCTTCCATCCCAATAAGAAATACGGTCGGGAATTCCAGTCCCTTGGCGGAGTGCAGGGTCATCATAGCTACCTTGTCCCGCACGTCGGTGTCATCATTTTCATTTAGGTCAGCCACAAGTGCCAGATCCGTTAAAAAGGAAATTAACGATTTGTCCTCACTCCGTTTTTCAAACTCCTGGGCGACTGTCATAAATTCTTCGAGGTTCTCGAGGCGGCTCTGTGACTCCAGCGAGCGTTCATTTTTCAATGCTTCCCGGTAGCCGGTTTTCTCCAGGAGCTCTTCGACCAGTTCGGTGACCGAAAGGTAGTCCTGCATCTGCATCCAATGCTTCATCTGCTCGGCAAAGGACTGCAGCTTTTTGACCGGCCCGGCGCCAAGACCAATCTGATCGGCCTCCTGCAGCGCATGGATGAGGGAAATATCCTGACTCGCAGCATACTTTGTCACCTTTTCCATCGTGGAAGCTCCGATGCCTCTTTTAGGCACATTTACAATCCTCCCGAGGCTGATGTCGTCATCCGGATTTGCCACCGTCCGCAGATAGCCAAGCAGATCCTTGATTTCTTTCCGGTCGTAGAACTTGGTGCCGCCGATCATATTGTACTCGACGCCTGATTTTACAAACATTTCCTCAATCACACGGGACTGCGCGTTTGTCCGGTATAAAACGGCAATATCACCGTGGCGTATATCCTTCTTTCTCGTAATTTCTTTGATTTTATCCACTACGTAATACGCTTCGTCGCGTTCGTTGGAGGCCTGAAAATAGTAGATATTTTCCCCATCCGGATTCGACGTCCAAAGCGTTTTTTCTTTACGCCCGGCATTGTTTTTAATCACTTCATTTGCCGCGCGCAGAATCGTTTTCGTCGACCGGTAGTTCTGTTCGAGGAAAATCGTAACTGCTTCCGAATAGTCCCGCTCAAAGGAAAGGATATTTTGTATATCCGCCCCGCGCCATTTGTAGATGGACTGGTCTGAATCCCCTACAACGCAGAGGTTGTGGCGCTTTGCTGCGAGCATATTCACGAGCATGTACTGCGCCCGGTTGGTATCCTGGTATTCGTCCACATGAATGTACTGGAATTTCCGCTGATAAAACTGCAGCACCTCCGGCACGTCTTCAAACAGCTGGATCGTTTTCATGATCAGATCGTCAAAGTCAAGGGCGTGGTTGTTCCGGAGCCGCCGCTGGTACTCTTTATACACATCCCCTGCAATTTCTTCGAACGGCCCTTCTGCTCTTTCTGCAAACTGCTTCGGTGTTTCAAGCACATTTTTATTGGACGAAATCATGCCAAGGATCGCCCGTGGTTCAAACTTTTTCGAGTCGATATTCTGATCCTTTAAGATTTGCTTGATAACAGACAGTTGGTCGCTTGAATCCAGTATCGAAAAGTTCCGGTTATAGCCGATCCGGTCGATATCCCGGCGGAGAATGCGGACGCACATCGAGTGAAAGGTTGACATCCAAATATCCTCGGCCACCGGTCCGACGAGTTTGCCGACACGCTCCTTCATTTCTTTGGCAGCTTTATTTGTAAAAGTAATCGCAAGAATTGCATAGGGCGGGATCATTTTTTCTCTAATTAAGTAAGCAATCCGGTGGGTCAACACCCGGGTTTTTCCGCTTCCTGCCCCGGCCATAACCAGAAGCGGACCTTCTGTGTGCTGCACCGCTTGTTTCTGCGGCTCGTTCATTCCGGATAACATGCGCTCAATGATTTGTCGCTGCATGATGCCACCGCCTTTCATAAGTATTAAGGAACATACGTTCCTGTTTTAGTATACCGAATATTTTTGATTCACGCTACGGCCTGACCGCTTTGACGGTCTGCACTGCTCTCTTTACATCCTCATACACAATATCTCCGACTACGATGGTATCTGCGTAAGCAGCCATTTCCGCTGCCTGCTCTTTCGAACGGATACCGCCGCCGTAAAAGAGCCTTGCTTCGTGTAATGCTTCCCGTGCTTTCTGAACCATTCGCACGTCGCCATATGTGCCGCTGTATTCTATATAAAAAATCGGAAGATGAAACAGCCGGTCCGCCATCGCGGCATATGCTTCAATATCTTCGTCCGTCTGTTCCGTCCTGGCCTTTGTTAATGCTGCTGCCTTGGCATCCGGATTTAAAATACAGTATCCTTCCGCGAGTACTTCCTCCTGCTCGAGCGCGGGGCCCATTTCCTTCAGTGCCTGCTGATGCAGCCCAGTAATCCAGCGGGCATCTCCTGCGTTTAACACCGTCGGCACGAGGTAGCAGTCAAAGCCGGGGGTCACCGCTTCTATATTTGAGATTTCAAGCGCACAGGCAACTGGAAACCGACGCACCCGGGCCAGAAGATTCAATGTATTATCAAGGGTAACCCCGTCGCTTCCTCCCACAATGACCGCATCTGTTCCCGACTCACATATTTTTTCTAAATTCTCGTCGCTGATCGCTTTCGCCGGATCCAGCTTAAAGACATGTTTCCATTCTGAATATGATAACATCCTGACGTACTCCCTTTATGCAAATAGATAAGCCCAGACAGGCTCCGATTTGAAGCTGCTAAGATCTGAAACGGCCAAACCTTCCGGGCCTTTCCGCTTTTCGTTCCTCAGTCTTTCATTATACCAAATCCACCGCTGTTCCTAAATAAACTTATTCCGTTTCCCCCGCAAAAAAACTCCCATCCGGCAGTCCGGCGGGAGTTTTATACGCGTCTGTCTGTACGCTCTATTGTGAGTCCTGTTCCTGTTTTTCATCATGCACACGGTCGAGAGTCATTTGATAACTGTCGTTTCCATAATTCAGGCACCGTTTCACTCTTGATATGGTTGCGGTGCTTGCACCGGTTTCCAGTTCAATTTTGTGATACGTATATCCGTGCTGAAGCATTCTTGCTACTTCAAGCCGCTGGGCAAGTGATTGAATTTCATTAATCGTGCATAGATCGTCAAAAAATTCATAGCACTCATCGATATTTTTTAACGAAAGGATCGCCTGAAAGAGCTGATCGAGCTCTTTCCCCCTTAATTTGTCAATCTGCAACACACTACACTCCTTTTTGGCTACGTGACAGACGAAGGTATTTATTCATAAAGCGACGCGCAAAACAGTTTCATCCAGGCTGAAACTAGCTGATATCAGTACCTACTTTTACAGTTTAACGCATAATGGCAGGAAAGAGTACCATTTTTTTATGAACGTCATATATACCTTTTTGCGTAACCCTGATATACGGGAGATGAGTCGCTGCAAAAAATAAGAGAGAATAAACCGGATCCTCATGCGGATAGCCCCGGGTTTTCAGCGCGGCTACCATTTTTTCATGCTCAACAATAACCTCTTCCATCGGCTTCGAGGACATCAGGCCGAAAATATCCAGGGAAATATGCTCCACCACTTCCCCTTCCTCGACGAGAAAAATCCCGCCTTTATTTTTGATGAGTTCTTCGGCTGCTTTTTGCATATCTTCCTTATGCTTGCCGATCATAATAATATCACCATTGTTATTAAAGGAGGACGCGAATCCGTCCACCTTGGTTGCAAACCCTTTTAAGATCGTATTAACGCGCCATTTTCCGTACCGGTCAATGACCATGAAAAAGGACTCGTCGTGGGTTTTCCACAGCTCATCATTGTTTGCTTCAATGCCGATATGGTAAGGCTTTAAAATAACGGAATTCATCAGCTCGATTCCCATCGGCATCGAAAAGTGAAAGTCGCTGTCCTTTAATTCCCAGTCAATTTCAAGCGGGGTCACCCCGTACTTTTCCCATTCGAAGGGCTTTTTCGGATACAGGTTCGTTTCATTCCTGTATACCCACTGGCCTTTAGCAAGCACGGCTTCAGGCCTAGGATCGCGTTTATCCGATAAAATATTCAGATGGGCAAGCCGCCCCGGGGCAATCATGCCGATCAAATTATCGAGACCCAGGTGAACCGCCGCATTATACGAGCCCATTTCATACGCATCGATTTCGGGCACGCCCTTGTCCAGGCAGATTTGAATGGTCCGGTCAATAACACCTTCTTTATAAAAGGCCGGGGTGGACCCGTCAGTATTCAGCGTAAAACGGCGAAAGTCCGTGATTCCGGCCTCAAGCAGCCCTTCGATCATGTCCGGAAGGTCCGGCCGGATCGAAGAGTAGCGCAACGATGTGACGAGACCTGCGTCCAGCCGGCGAAGCGCTTCCTCTGCTGTCATCGCTTCATGCTCGCCATCCACGCCGAGCAGTGCCATCTGCGTAATCGTCGATACCGAGGAGCCCGGAAGGTGTCCTTCAATCGGCTTATTCAGTTCCTTCGTGTATTGCATCCAGTGCAGGATCGTATCGTTACCCGTCATCACTTTAGGCCACGAGGTCAGCTCTCCCCCCTGGACGACGAGCGGATGCTCCAGCCAGTCCTTCATGTTCGACGGCGAAAACCACCGGTCTTCTTCCTCCAGCTCTGTCTGGGAATCGTACCGGGCCCACCAGAACATGGACGTAGGAAGCTCCCCAAGATCTTCAATGGCAGAAAGCGCCTGGTATTTCTCCATATTTAAAAACAAAAACAAATTATCGTTCACAAGTGTAGTCGTTCCACGCACGGACGCGTACTCCGCCAGTGTCTGCGGGCTGTACAGCTGGAATGGGTGAGCGTGTGGTTCAATATAACCCGGCACCACCCATTTTTCGCTGCAGTCGACGATTTCCGATCCGTCTGTTTTCTCCGGCCATTCAGGCCCGGCGTACATAATGCGGTCGTCATATATCCATATGTGCCCGCGGCTCCAGCTTTTGCGGGCACTATTTAAGTATGTTGCATCTTTTAAAATAATAGAGGGAGCTGTTTCTCCCCTCATCACGGAAAGATGGTCTCTCAATGTTGATTTGCTCCAATGATACAGCTTATTTGCCATCCAAACATCTCTCCTCCTGCACACAGTTCGTTGCTCGATTTCATTTTCCCTATCATATCACAAATGTAAACGCTTTTTTATACTTTCAGGTGACAATTTTGAAACGTTTTCCTTTTTTACAACTGTTTTCATGATTTCACAAAAATAGTGAAACAGTTTCAGTTAATTGTCAGAATTCACTTAAAATATTAGGAAATTTTATTAAAAAACCGATAAAACTGTACTAATATTTTTATCCTGCTCATTGTAACAGAATCCTTTGCCCGGGAGAAAGAAAATGACAGGAAATATAACATAAATTTCATATTTGCTTTGCAAAGTTCATAAAAAAACTGTTTCTGCTGACGGCAGAAACAGTTTTCAGGCTGTCGAGAAAGTCTCCTTTCTCGACAGTTTTTTTGTAGGCAAGCGCCCCGAAGGGTCGTATACTAAA
>NZ_JBQLIA010000022.1:0-54809 GCF_056034345.1 Marinococcus sp. LNSP9103-4
CAAGTGGTCTATCTTAATTGGTGAACGTTGATCTATCTTATTTGGGAGAAAGTGATCTATTCTACTTGACGGTTACACCATGGATCAGCGAGAGGCCAATTTATTCTTTCATTTGGTGAATCATTTATACGAACGAAGTTCGATTATCCTTACATCCAACAAGAGTCCTGAGGAATGGGGCCATTTAATTGGGGACCAAGGAATTACGACGGCTATTTTGGATCGATTACTTCACCGTGTGGAAGTCATTCATGGCGGGGAGAACGAAGAAAGCCACCGGATGAAAAACCGGCAGCGAATATTTTCAGCAGAAGTGTAAACGGCAAATGAGCAAAAAGTGTAAAATTCGACTTGACGTCTACATGCCGATTATTACGGGTTTATTCCGAAGGCCTGCCGGCCCTACCGGGCCCAGACGAAAGGCAAGGTGGAACGATCGATTCAATACCTGCAGAACCATTTTCTTCAGGGCCGACCGATCACGTCCCTGGATCAGACGAACCTGGAGCTTTTACGATGGCTGGATCAGACCGGCAATCGAAAGATCCATCAAACAACGGGGATTTCGCCGCAGGAACGCTGGGCCGAGGAACAGCTGCAGCCGATACATACCGTGAAACGGTACGATACCAGTTACCATACGTACCGAAAATCGCACTGGGACAGCACGTTGTCTTACCGGGGAGAGAAATGGATGCTTCCCTCCGCCTACGCGGGCAAAGATATTTTGATTAAAGAAACGCTTCATGGCGACCTGTCGATGTTTTGTCAGGGCTCACCGGTTTCCTTTCAACGATTCGGCCCGTCGGCTTCCCGATGGGAAGACCACAGCAAAAAGAAACAGACGGCCCCGGCTGACCACCGGCCATCTGTTTCCCTATCTTCGCTGGATGTCGACACGCGTTCGTTAACGTTTTATGATCGGTTCTCGTTGGGAGAACAATCATGAACAAGCGTCTTGAAGCCATGTGCCGCACCTTGAACCTGCCGGTCACGGCGGACCGATGGTCCGCCATGGCCCAACAGGCTTCCACCGATAATATAGCCTATTCGACGTTTTTATACAACCTCCTGGAAGAAGAAGTGGCAGCCAAACATGCCCGGTCGGTGCAGACTCTCCTCAAGTTTGCCCGCCTGCCATTTCGAAAGACCCTGGATGATTTTGATTTTCCGGCCCAGCCCTCGGTGGATCACCGGCGTATGCAGGAATGTGCCACATTGTCCTTTATCGAGGCGAACGAAAATCTGATTTTCCTTGGCCCTCCGGGCATCGGAAAAACGCATCTCGCTGTTTCGCTGGGGCTGGAAGCCATCGCTCATGGCTACAAAACGTATTTTGTGACAGCGCACGAGCTCGTCCTTCAGTGCCAAAAGGCAGACGCCGAAGGCCGGCTGGAGAAAAAGATCCGCAGCCTGATCAAACCATCGGTACTCATTATTGATGAAATGGGCTATATGAAGCTCGATCCAGGCAGTGCTCATTATCTGTTTCAGGTGATTGCCCGTCGATACGAACGCGGACCAATTCTCCTCACGTCGAATAAAGCCTTTGGCGAATGGGGAGAAATCATGGGCGATTCCATCATCGCGACAGCGATGCTTGACCGGCTGCTTCACCACTCCCATATCTTCAACATGAAAGGGGAAAGTTACCGAATGAAAGAAAAACAGAAGGAAGACTGAGCTTCCTTCTGGGGAATTTTATTCCGTCGTTTTTGGGGAAAGATCGGGTTCTCCCGATCTTTTGGTGAGGGAAAACGTGAGCGTATGTAAGATCAGAGATTATTTTTTCGCTATACCTTGGGCCAGGTGTAGAGGACTTTCTGACGCAACAGATCGACATTGGCCCGACCATACATTTGTCGTTTCATCACTTTAATACGGTTCACATGGCCTTCCACCAGCCCGTTACTCCAGGGGAAATGATAGGCATTGGCCACGGCCTTCCAGTCCGAAATCAAATAGGTGCTGACGTTTTGCATTTCGGGAATGGAACTTTGAGCCGCCTGCTGGACCCAGGCTTCAAAGGACGGCCAGTCGGTGCGATGCTGCATTCGCTGCTGAAAGGTTGCCACCAGAACTTTCACTTCCCGGAGGGAAGGATGTTGGTCCTCCAATACCTTGACGGCAGCTGCTTCCTGCGACGAAAGCGCTGACGGGGACCAAAGATACGTATGGAGACGATTGCGCGACAGAGGAAACACATAGGGAGAGGCGGAGCCGGCCGGACTAGCGCGTACACGAGCGAGAAAATCCTTCAAGGTCGAGAAGGATTTTTGGTAGCCTCGGGCTTGAATGACCGTGAAAATATGGGTAGCAGAAACTCCCTTCTTGACTAAGGGAAGGATGACCGATCGATACGGTTCTACGCTATGGGACCGGTGACGTTCGTGGCTCATCGGGGTTCGGAGCGAACAGTATTTCCGGACCGTCTTTCGATCCAGAGACAAATTCCGACTGATGCGGGAGATCGAAATGCCCTGGCGGTGCTGGGCCTGCACCTGTTGGATCACCTGCCATTTTTGTTTTTCCTTTTCGGTCAACGGGCGCGAGGTTGGGTCGCTGGCTGTGGATGTGGAGGAAGCGATCGAGACCGAAATGGTCCCCTTTCCGGGAAAGACTCGTTTCAGCCAGTGATCGACCGACCGGTTCACATGATGAAAAAGGTGCCACCGGTCCGTGATTTGAAGGGCCTCGGGACGAGCTTCCGCAATGGCTTTGGCGTATTCCCGGGAGCCGTCCCTGGTAACCATGCGAATCGAAGGATAAGGAGCCAGCCATGCTTTCACGGATTCCGTCGTTCGTCCGGCAAAAAGACCGATCGGTCTTTTGGTTTCCAAATCACAAACCAGGGTGCCATACTGATGCCCTTTTTTCATCGCCCAATCATCCAGGCCAATCACAGTAGGAGCCTGAAAGGCACGAAGGGGCTCGCTTCGCACCAAAGCTAAAAAGGTATCCGCACTTACTCGAACGCCATAAAAAGGAGCCAACCGGCTAGCGGCTTCGGCAGCCAGGGAAAAAGCCAGTTTGGTGAGGAAGGATCGAAGTCGATCGGTTTTTCGGGCGTACGGACGACACCAGGCCGGATGCCGTTCCGTAAATATACGCTGGCTGCAGGCCTGCTGACGGCAAAAGAATTTTCGGCACCGAAGGTGAAGAATTACCGCACGCTCGCCCATTGGCGTATCAGTTAGGGTTCGCCAATAATAGCTGTGAATACGTTCCGATGCATGGCTGCAAGACGGGCAGACACCGTCAAGGCTCGGCCTTTGGAGGTAGACATTCATTTGGCTCAACGACAGACCAACATGTAAACAGTCCCAACCAGGATATAAGCAGGACACGTTCATCCAACCGCCTCCTCTTCCTTGTGATACTATTCCTATTCCCCGAAAACATCTTCACCAAAAGATCGGGAGAACCAAAGATCGACCGGCCTTGACAAAGTCTTATTTACATTTTCTTTTCAACTTAATTTAAATAGTAATCATTCAATAGTCTTTGAGTATTTTATTTTTTCAAAATAAAAAGTGTTGTAATTCTAAATGAACTACAACACTCTGTTTCTTAATTTTGTCAATTTTAACTTTTAAGCCCTTACAATTGAATTTTTTAGTACAAGTGTAATTTAAGAAGGTTTCCTACCACTTTCTCTACTATCTATACGAGTTGATTTTTGAGCAGTATTTTTGAATTCATTTTCTTGAATAGTTGGCACGGTTCCAAGAATAGGTAAATCAAGTTCTTTCTCGATGTCTTGTTCGCTTTTCAAAGATTTATCTAGGAACTCTAATATAAAAGCAATAGCTAAACCAATTATACTGCCTATTACTAAGCCCATTATTAGATTTAAAAAAGGTTGTGGTGATACGGGGCTATTACTATCCCCCAATTCCGCTTCTGATAATATACTAACATTATCTACATCCATAATCTCTGTAACTTGTTGCTCAAATGTATTTGCAATTTCGTTAGATAAAGCAACAGCTACTTCAGGGCTGGAATCTCTAACGGTAACATTTGCTACTTGCGATTCTTCTTCAGTCGAAACACTCACTTGCTCACGTAATTCATTTATAGATTTATTATATTCTGTTTCTTCAACCACTGATTCGAGAATGATAGGGCTTGTCATGATCACGCTGTATGTATTTATTATTTCTCTATTTGACTCTAGTTCTCCAGAAGTAATTGGTTCATCACCATTTTGAGCTTGATTTACTAAAACTTGCGTAGAAGCCTCGTATTGAGGAGTTATTATAAAAAAAGTTATTATAGAACTTAAAATTAAAGCAATCAATGAAACTATAAAAATTAAATTTAATCTTTTTTTAACTGTTTGAATAATTTGTTTAACAGTAATTGATTCTTCCATATTAACCTCCAACGTTTATTATTTAAGCTGATAAGAAATTTTGCTACGCTAAACTCAAATAAGATTAGTATAACTTTTCAATTGTTTAGAAGGATTACCACCATTTAAAGTATACGGTTCTACATTTTTAGTAACGACACTTCCTGCTCCTATTACACTACCTTCTCCAATTGTTACACCGGGGAGAATTAAAGAGTTGGCCCCTATCCAAACATTGTCTTTTATATTTACTGGATTAGTTTTTGTTGATGTTTTTAACCTTTTAGAAGGGTCCTCAAAAGAGAGTTCGTGCCTATTAGTATCAACAATTTGACAGTTAGCAGCAACCAAACAATTCTTTCCTATGGTAATTCTATTATAAGCATGAATGCAAGTCCCATGTATTCGAGTATTTTCTCCTATAGAAACAATTGCGTTTGGAGCACTAGTACACAATTTCATTGGAGAATGCATGTTTATAAAATAATAAGTATTTTTCGAGTTCAAAGTTACATTTTTATTTATAACTATTCTTCCTTGATTAGCATTAATAATTGGAATACCTTTAATTTTAACTTTTTCTTTTAAAATTAAATTTTTTTGCCTTTTAATAAAAATTTGTATGTATATTTGTTCAATAAATATTTTTAGCCTTCGAAACACCTTTAACAAAAACATTTTCAAATCTCCTATTAAATATTTTTTAGCTACAATATCAACTTTTATTTTTAAACTTTTTTATTAATAAATTTAAGAACCATTCAAATTCTTCAATTCTTAAAAAATAAATAATTATCGCGTATACTAAGCCCCCAATCAACGAAACTAAGAATAAGGAAGAATATTCTTTTAAAACTAACCAATTTAGGTCTATTGCTATATTATAATAAAGGAGGTATATACAAATTCCCATAATTACAGAAGCTAGTAAGGATTTAGTTGTACAACTTATAATTTTTTTAATTTCTAAGGCACCTATTTTCTTTTTTAAACCGATTAATAATAATATAGCTGTTAGAGTAGCAGAAATTGAGGTAGCTAATGCTAATCCCCTATGATCCATAAACTGCACTAATATGAAATTTAAAATAATATTAGTAGAAACAGCTATAAAACCATTTTTCATCGGAGTAGTAGTATCTTGTAAAGAAAAATAAACTTGGTTTAAAAAAGTTCTAATAGACATTCCAACTAAACCTAAAGAATAAAAAAGCACTGCACCTGAAGTCATAAAAGTAGCATTAGAATTAAAAGCTCCTCTTTCGAATATAACACTTACTATTGGTTCTGCAAGCACCATCATCACTACCGTAGCTGGGATAGTAATAATTAAAACAACGTTTATTCCCTTTATAGTTAACTTTTTTAATTCTCCATAATTATTTTTATTAGCTGCTTTCGAAAGCATAGGATATATTATAGTAGCAATAACAGTAATAAAAATCCCCAATACCAAATCTTTTAATCTCTCAGCGTAGTTTAAAGCTGAGACACTTCCTTCTTTTAAAGTGGAAGCTAAGGATTTATCTACTATTTTATTTAAATCATTTATAGCAACAGTTAACAAAATAGGGGGCACAAGATATGAAACCTTTTTTATGTATTTGTCTTTAATATTCAATATAGGCTTATATTTATAACCGTTCTTTTTTACTGCTGGAGCTTGAACTAAAATTTGAGAACCAACGGCAAGAACACTCGCCACCATAAGACCTTGAATACCAAAAGCACTTGACATAAATAATAAGAAAAAAATGTACACCAAATTATAAGGTAATTGAGAAATGGCAGATTCATTGAATCTTGATTCACTTTGCAAATAGCCTCTCAACACTCCAACAATTCCTGCGAAAAACAATGTTGGTAGCCCTATTCTTAATAATTTTACAGCTAATTCAAATTGTTGCCCCTCAAATCCGTAAGCCAAAACTTTTATAAATAAGGGAGCTATAAGCCACCCCACTATAATCATCAAAACAGAAACTAAAATAACTAAGTTCATGAGATTATTTGTGAAAGGATCTTTTGATGATTTTCCTTCTTTTGCTTCTATTTCTGACAAGACAGGAATCATAGAAACTTTAATCGCATGACTTAATAGTAACATCAATAAAGTAATGGCGGTAAAAGCTATAAAAAATGTATCAGCCGCGCTTCCAGTTCCAAATTTTGCTGCAATCAATACTTCTCTCATTAGTCCGAACACTTTACTAAGAATAGCAAATATAAACAATAGAAAGAAGGACTTTATTGCATTATTAGATTTAGTCAAATTTAATTCCTCCAAATAAATAAGCTATTTGCTTATTTATCCGATTACTTTACTCAACACTTCACGCAACTGAGTTGAAGAGGTTCCTTTGGTATAAGGGAAATATTCAACTTTAACGCCCCTTTTAGCAAATTCTTTTTCATACTTTATCCATTGAGGAGACCCTTTCCAATCATCTCCTTTAAAAATCACATCAAATTTATGTTCTTCCCATGCCAATAGCTTATCAGTATTATTTTCGGCAACTGTAAAATCAACGTATTCAAGCGATTCTACTATTTGAATCCTTTCTTCAAAAGGTATTATTGGCATTTTGTTTTTTTTTCGAAATACCTCTTCATCTGTGGTAACACCTACTATTAAATATTCACATTTTTCTTTAGCCTTCTTTAGTATGTTTAAGTGGCCTATGTGGAATAGATCATAAACTCCCGTGGTATAGCCTATCTTATATTTTTCCATTTTTTTCACTCCTTAATTTTTGTTTTAGAAATAATATAATTAACGACACTTCTAGAGGCTTCGCCATTTTCATAAACTCCATAAAAATTCATTATATCTTCACAATTTTTTTTAGCGACACCTTTATTTAAAATCAAGAAATTTTTTATTAATTCTTCTTGATTTTCAGCAGTATAAAAAGGCGATTCACTTATATTAAACGAAAACTCTCTTTCTTTAGACTTATATTCTTCTTTATCTGGTTGATACAAAATTATTGGTCTTTTAGTTAGTATAAAATCTCCTGCTGAGGAAGAGTAATCTGTAACAAAGAAGTCCGCTACTAATAACAGCTCTGACATATCTTCAAAATCAGTAACATCGATAATTAAACTAGAAGTCTCCCCAAACTCCAAACCTTTAGAAAGACTATGAGCCCTCACTAAACACACCCAATTCTCCTCAGTTTCTTTATTTAATTTTTTTATAGTTTCCTTTAAATTGAGATTATTTAAGCTTTGCTTATCATTCTTTTCTTCACTTCTAAATGTAGGAGCGAACAAAAAAATTTTTTCATTTTTGTTAAGCCCTAGATCTATTTTTATTTTATTTTTTTTTCTTTCACTATTCTCAATCAATAAATCATTTCTCGGAGAACCATTCTTGAGGAACTCACCTTTGAAACCAAATGCGCTTCTTAATTTTTTTTCACCAAATACAGACCCTACTGTCATTACATCACAATTATCTTCTTCAAAAAGTTTACCTTCTAAATAACTCCCTCCGGTTGGTGATAGCGTCCAGTGATTGTATAATATTTTTTTAAAACCTCTATCTCCATGCCAAGTTTGAATATAAAATTGATCTTTCTTTTTTTTCGTAGCTATAGTTTTTTGTTTATTGTCTATCCAAAATTTTGAGGATACTAACATTTTCAGGGCTTCAAAAGAACGATGTTTTACTTTCTTCACATAGGGAGGAACCAAGTGCTCTTTAGCATCAGGATTATTGAACAACCAAACTATTTCGAAATCAGGATCTACAAAGTGGAGCATTTCTGAAATCGCTCTCGGATTACACGAGTAAGATGCCCCACTCCAACTACTGAAAACTGCTTTTTTTTTCTTTGTTTTAAAAATAACCCCTAAAATTGTAAACGACGTTTTCAATAAATATTTTTTGAAGTTTTTCTTTAATATTTTTAACATCTACTCAGCTCCTTAAACGTTCACTTCTTCCTTTTTAATTACAAATAATGCAGCATAAGCTGTAGCTAGTATTACTTGATACATTTCAATATAATACGTTACCTGCCCAAACTCCATAACAAATATACCTATAATTAATGCCAAGAATAGTATTGCGTATCTATTCTTTTTTAATTCAAGTAATAACCTAGAGACTAAATAAAAATACATGCTATAAAATATAATAGTTCCTAACAAACCGACCCCTACTAAAAGCTCTATGAAATTATTATGAGCATATGAGTAGCTAGTCAATACGCCACCATAATTATCTACACCATACCCTAACAAAGGTCTTTCTTTAAATAACTCTATCCCTATTTCAATCATATTGATTCTAGTTGTAGTACTGTTATCTACTTCTCCTTGACCTAATATTCCATTTATCATTAATTGCATACGTTGCCCTAGAACATTATACAATTCTGGAACACTCATAATTAGCTGCCAAGAGGTAAAAATTAATATTGCCAACAAGGGTAAAGCAAATACTATCCAAATTTTGTTTTTCAAATTCAATGTATACATTAATATTAGCGCAAGGGCAATCATAAAAATGGCTTTTCTTGAGCCAGTCATCACAGTTACAAAAGTGAATAAAAAAGCTAAAAGAAAAAAGAGCATTTTCTTCTTTTGTTGACCAAAATATAAAGCAATGACAGATGATATAGCCATCTTCAGTGCCAAGTCATTTTCGTTTAAATTTATGCTTTCGCCTAATCTTTCTGTACCCAAAGTACTAATAGGTGTGTTCATTAACAACAAAAATGAAGTGTAAACAGCGCTAATAATTATTGAATATAATACAAAATTCAGCTTTTTATTTTCATAGCTAATAAATAATATTATTGAATTACCTATCAAAAGCACTTTAAGTACATTGAAAATTTGTTGAGCTGCTACACTTTGATCTATCGCAACAATGTACGATAATAGACATACCATAAAAAAGAGACCTGACCACAAGGCATAAATACCAACTTTTTTATTCTCTTTAAAAGTCAATAATCCAATCAATACGATGTATAAAATCTCAAAAGGATAAAGTATTAATTGTTCATTTTTATAAGTGAATATAAGTAATATTAATAAAAAAGTAGATCCATAGTAAATTAGATCTCCAAAACTCAAATTACTTTCTTTATTATTTTCTAAATTTTTTTCCATGGCCATCCCCTTAAAATAAGCCCAAACCTATAGTGAATTCAGTTAAATATATTATACTAATGAATGGAACAAAACTAGTCTTCTTTTAAAATAGCATGCTCCCACATTGGTATTATATTTTCCATCTTTAATTGTTCTACAGTTTTTTTCCCTTGTTCTCCAAGTTCTTTTGCTTTATTTTTATTTTCGATTAACTCAATCATTACTTCAGCCAAATCTTCAACATTTTCTTTTTCTACTAATCGCCCATTGACTCCATCAATTATAAACTCTTCCGAACCAGCGCAATTCGTAGATATACACGGCACCCCCATCATCATAGCCTCTAGCAAGGCATTTGATAGACCTTCATAATTTGAGGAGAGAACAAACATCTCACTATCGATCATTTTTTCATGAATATTGGATATATTTCCTGGAAGAAAAACTACTTTATCAAGATTCAAACTGTATATTTCGTTTGTTAGTTTTTCTCTTAAATTACCCTCTCCATATATATATAGTTTATAATCGGGGAAATACTTATGTATTTTATAAAAAGATTGTATTAACATATGATGGTTTTTTTGCTCTAGTAATCTACCTACTGCTATTATTTTATTTTGTTGAAAAGTGCTAACTTCATTATCGACATAAATAGGATTAGGAATTACTGAACTTTTTTTTCTTATTATTTTTGGGAAACAAGACTTAGCCCAATTAGTTTGAAAAATCACTCGTTTAGTCAATGGATACAACAAATAAGTAGCAAGCTTTACAAATATTGACCGACCGTCCTTACTCGGATCGTTCCTTTCGGATACAACAATATTTGTTTTCAATCCTAAACTTGCAATTATGGCAATAATATTTATTCGAGCAATAAACGATACCACAACATCAGGTTTATTATTTAATATTTTTTTTCTGATAGAATAAATCCAATTAGGTAATTGAGTCCATTTAAATTTGCTTTTGTTGTTTATTGGGGTCACGACTATATTTTTGTCTAAATTGTAATCACAACGGCTATTTAATAAGGTTATGATTTCTATATCCCAATTTTTTTTTGCATAATGATTAGCTAAAATAGATACGACTCTTTCAGCGCCTCCTCTGCCCATACTCCCTAATAAAAAAATTATTTTTTTATTTTCCATTTACTAATACCTCTTTGTATATATTTTTCATTTCAGTTTGAATATTACTAGTGTCAAATTTCTGTGCCTTTTGAAAATTATATAATCCCATTTTCTTTTTTAAAAAAATATCATTTTTCAAAATTTCTATAGCTTTTTCAAAGTCTTTTACGCTGTTAGGATCACATAGAAGACCGCCATTACTATCAATTAAGTCAACGTTACCTCTAATGTTTGAAACTATACAGGGCATACCAACACTCATTGCTTCCATTATAGAGCGCGAAAGTCCTTCTCTATAAGATGAAAGAATAAATATGTCGCTAGAATTTAAAATTTCCGGAGTATCGTTCCGGTAACCAAGAAAATGAATGTTCTTTTCCAAATTATATTTCTTTATTAAATATTCGAGTTCATTTTTCTGATTTCCTATTCCACATATAAGATAATGAATATTTAAATCTTTAATATTTTTAATAGCTTCGATTACTATTTTAATGTTTTTGTTATGATTTAATTCCCCTACAGAAACAAGCAAAACAGAACCTTCATGTGCTCCTATTTCATTCATGATTTTTCTTCTATTGTTGGCAGCCATTTTAAACTTTGAAGTATCAATACCTACTCCTGGAAGATAATAGACTTTGCCATTTTTTTTTAGACTAAATTCATTAGCGGCATAATAATCTTCTTCATTAATTGTAATTATTGCATCAGTATATAAAGCCATAAATTTTTCAATGTATTTGAATACTAAATTACTAAATTTAGAACCTCCTCTATAAAAATGAAAACCATGAGCAGTATAAATTATTGTTGGAACCTTAGTTAAACTACCACATATCCTTCCCAACAATCCCCCAACTGGAGTATTACAATGTATTACATCAAAATTTTCTTGTTTTAATAATTTCCCTATTTGCATAAAAGCTTTAATATTTTTTAAGTTCAGTGGGTTTCTAGCTAAATCAATATGGTGTGTTTCAATTTTGTATTTATCTGCTTCCTCATCATTAAATCCTGAAAGATTAGCTGCTAAATGAAATTCATAGCCTAGTTCTTGCGCGGCTACAATTGAAGGATAAGAAAAATTGCTAATGTTATTTGTAATATTACTGATGAATAATATTTTTTTCATGTCTCTAGCCCCTAATAATTTATGTCTGCTTTTCCTAAAGATTTTTATTCGTATAAAGTCCTTCTTTTTTGACTACAGTAATTATCGTTCTAGCCAATATTTTGAAGTCTAATTTAAAGCTTACATTATTAGCATACCAAGCATCATAAAGCCGCTTCTCTCTATTAGATAAATCATTTCTAAAGTATGCTTGCGTATATCCAGTAATGCCCGGCCTTACTCTCATTTTATCTACTTCGTCTTCTTGATAAGTATGAAGTACCGTCGCCAAGCTAGCCCTTGGCCCAATAATACTCATGTCACCTTTTAGCACATTTAGTATTTGAGGCGCTTCATCTAAACTAGCTTCTCTCAAAAACTTACCTGTCTTTGTAACTCTTGGGTCTTCTTCACCATTATAAGTACTCCCATCCTCATTCAATAAAATTGGAGAATTGACTTTCATTGAACGATATTTATACATCTTGAAAAGTTGACTATCCTTGCCTATTCTTTCACCTTTGTAAAATACCGGACCTTTATCTTCGCCTTTTATTGCTAAACTAGCAAAAATATGTATTAACGAAAAAACAGGCAAAAAAATTATACATATTATTATATCTATTGGCCGTTTGAAAATGGTTCTATACATAGCGCCCTCCAGTTATTTATACTCTTAGCTTTGGCTTTCTCTAATAATACTTTCATCTATTATGTTTTTAACTTCAGACACTTTCCGTTCACTTTCTTTATGATCTTTCTCTACTGAAACCACATACCCTTTTCCATCTAAGTTATTTCGATAATTGTTTATAGTATCTCCAACTTCCATCAATGGGTAAATATTTACTCTATAATTATTTTTTATTTCTTCGAAATTAGGTAAGTCCTGTATTACACCTGACTCCAAAGCCAAAAGTCGCGTAGAAACATTTGTCTTTGGATTACTTGTTTCAAATTTAATTAAATCATTTACAGAAGCTTTGATGATTGAACCCATATAATCTATCCCAGTACTATTAGGTATAAGGTGTGACCCTATGAGATTACCTCCCATTCTAGCCCCTACATCAATAATACATATCTTATTATCTGCAGTGATCAATACATCCATATTAACTGCTCCAAAATTTATGCCTAACGACTTAATAGCTTTTTTTGCCACTTCTTCAACCTGTTCTTCTATTGATAGTTGGCTAGGCATAAAGTGACCTAATTCTGCATAAACAGGTGGAGGGGTCATGTGCTTCCCTATTACCCCTAGAATATTAATTTTTCCATCATGAACAAAAGCTTCAACTCCATATTCTTTTCCTTCAATAAAATCTTCTATTAAAGCTTTTCCTGCTATAGAGTTTTTTATTGCTTCGTTACAAGCTTCCATTAACTCAAATTGAGTCTCAACTTTTTTTGCAGCTTTGCTTCCTGAACCATCACATGGTTTTACCATCACTGGAAAATTTATTGAAGCATTAACAGTGTTAACTTCTTCTACGCTTTTAACTTCGTAATACTGAGAAACATCATCGATATTATTTTCGAACAAATTACGTCGAACTAGATATTTGTTTTTAATTACTTGAGCAGTCTCGTACTTCAAACCTGGAATTTTCATTTCCTGTGCAATGTATGAAGTTGACAAAACCCCATAGTCTGTAGCTGCAGTCACGACTCCATCTATTTTTTTTGTTTCAGCATATGCTAAGCAAGCTGCTTGATCAACTATATCTACTGCTTCAAACTCATCAGCATATTTAAAACCCATAGAGCTTAAATTTTTGTCTATTGCATAAGTATAATAACCTAGTTCTTTAGCTTTTTTTATAATGAAAGATTGTAAAAAACCTGCACCAATTATTAAGATTTTTTTCATTTTATCTCCTTCTAATCCAAAACTTTGTGTGGTGTTAGTTTTTTTGAGCCATTACTACTTTTCTCGTTGATTTCTCTGTATTGTTCAAATTCTTCTGGAGATCTTTTATAAAAATAACGCTTTTTACCTTGTATTTGTTTCCCAACGTCACCTTCATAAACTAGTTTTATTGCCTGAGGCAATAAATAAGCGCATAATTCTGCTGTTCTGCAGTGTAGGACTGAAGGAGTTTCTACCATAAATTGTTTTAATTTACCTTGAATTAGTACATTACCATCATCAAATTTTTCATTCATATAATGAATAGTAGCACCGTAGTATTCTTCACAATTAGCCCAATAATGCATATAAGCTCTGCTTCCTCTGTAATCTGGTAAAATAGAGCCGTGACAATTAATTGGTGTATATTTAAAGGATTCCAGAAAGGAAGAAGGGATTTTATTTGGCCAACCAGCACTTATAAGAAGATCAAATTTTCTATTTTGAACAAAAGCTATGCTTTCTATGTCATCAAGCTTCTTGTTATTAAATACTACCACTTCGACTCCGTATTCCTTGCATAGATCCACACACTTCCCTTCACTTTCTTCAGTGAAAAAGAGCAGTTTTACGTCCTTAATTAATTTCATTTCCAAAATGTTTTCAATTATTATTTTTGGCTTTAAAGCGCCAGATGACCCTATTATTGCAATTTCATTCATAATTATTGTCACCTCTGTAATAAGATTCTATTTTTTTTATTGTTTTTTTGAAAGTGGAAAAAACACGAGATATATCTTCTTCATTAAGTAAGGAATTTAAAGGAAGAGTCAGTTCATTTTTATACATATTATAGGCGTTAGGGAAGTCGATAATATTAAAGCCCATTTTTTTATAAGCTGTATGCATCGGCAGGGGCTTATAATGAACATTAACAGCTATTCCTTCATCAGCCATTTCTTTGATCATTTTGTTTCTAAAGCTTTCATCTTTATTACTAATTTTTAAAATATACAAGTGACCACTGGAAGAAAATGTTTCACCAAAATGCTGTAAGACTTCTACATTTTCTTCTGAAAACATTTTATTGTATTTATCAATTATTTGTTTTCTTTTTTCAAGAAGCTTTGGGTACCTTCTCAATTGTCCTATCCCTAAGGAAGCTGCTATATCAGTCATATTAGATTTGTAATTAGGAGCTACAATATCGTACTCCCAAGACCCGACTTCTGACTTCGCAAGAGCGTCTTTTGATTGCCCATGTAAAGAAAGTAACATAAATTCTTTATAAATTTTTTCGTTATCTATGCCTGGATTTTCTTTCCAAGTAACTGCTCCGCCTTCACCAGTAGTCAAATTTTTCACAGCATGAAAAGAAAAGCAAGTAAAGTCTGCTGCTTCCCCGCTTCTCATTCCATTATATTCAGCACCAAAAGAATGAGCTCCATCTGCAAGAATAATTACTCTATTGAATTTTTTTTGTAAATCATTAGAAGGGTTAAAAATACTTGCTTTTTGTTTAACTACCTCAAATATTTTATCGTAATCACACATAACCCCTCCGATATCAACAGGCATAATCGCTTTTGTCTTTGGGGTAATGGCTTCCGCTAGTTGCTCATAATCTAAATGAAATGAATTTTCTGCTGTATCTACAAGAATTATATTGGCCCCTACATGCTCAATGACACTGGCTGTAGCAGTATAGGTATAAGCGGTAGTAATTACTTCGTCCCCTTCTCCAATTCCTAATAACCTTAAAGTTAATTCCATTGCGGCGGTAGCAGAATTTAAACATACTGCTGTGGAAGTATTGCAAAAAGCAGCTATCTCTTTTTCAAATTGCTTAGTTTTAGGTCCTGTTGTGATCCATCCAGACCTTAAAGTTGCAACAACTTCATTTATTTCTTCTTCTGAAATATCTGGCGGAGAAAAAGGTATATTCTTTTGAGACTCAGTATTTCTATCTTGTGAATAATTTGAAGCTTTCAAATAAACACCGCTTTCCTATTTGATATTTCATTTCAATAACATAATTATTTAATACATTAATCCACTAAACTATAACTTTCCCGAATTTCATTGTTAGCTAAGGATAAAACGTAAATTTTAAGTTCTTCTTTGTCGATAGTTAAATGATTTTCTAACAAATTCCCAATAGCTTTTTGATTAATAGTTCTTGGCTTACCTACATAAATTTTTGGATATACCTGGTCCTCATTCACTTCTTCTTTCCCAAGTAGTTCTTCATACATTTTTTCCCCTGGACGTATGCCGCTGTATTTTATCCCTATTTCATCTACTGTATAGCCTGATAATTTAATAAGGTTTTTCGCTAAATCAACTATTTTTACTGGTGCCCCCATATCTAACACAAAAATTTCTCCACCTTTTGCAAGAGCCCCGGCTTGTATTACGAGTCTCGAAGCTTCAGGAATAGTCATGAAATAACGAACCATTTCTGGATCTGTAACAGTGACAGGACCACCATTTTGAATTTGTTTTTTGAATAAGGGAATTACGCTTCCTCGACTTCCAAGAACATTACCAAATCGCACTGCTACGAATTTCGTTTTACTTGCTTTATCCATGTTTTGGACAACCATCTCAGCAATTCTTTTCGTTGCGCCCATTACGCTAGTAGGGCTGACTGCTTTGTCAGAGGAAACCATTACAAATGTATTAACTCCTGCCTTATCAGAAGCTTCTGATACAAATTTCGTTCCTATCACATTATTCTTAACAGCCTCTTCCGGATTACGTTCCATAAGTGGCACATGTTTATGCGCAGCGGCATGAAATACTATGTGAGGCCTTCTTTCTGTAAATATATGTAATATTTTATTTCGATCTTGGATATCTGCAATTTCTGTTGCAACATTTAATTGAGGCAAATTGTTCTTAAGTTCCATTTCGATAGTATAAATACTATTCTCTCCATGTCCTAGTAATATGATTTCTTTCGGAGAAAAACGGGCTATCTGTCGGCATATTTCAGACCCAATAGACCCCCCAGCTCCTGTAACCAACACACGTTTATTGGATATAGAATCTGCTATTCCTTCCACATCAAGCTCTACAGGTTCTCTTCCTAATAAATCCTCCACATCCACGTCTTTAAATTGAGTAACTTCTACTTTTCCAAGCATAATATCTTCCATACGTGGCAGTGTTTGAGTTTTAACTTTCGTTTCTGCACATGCATTTACGATTTGATTTAATTCTTCGCTTTCCAATGAAGGGACAGCGATAATAATATGCTCTATATTCAAATTTTCGACTATTTTTTTTACGTCTTTAATACTTCCAACTACAGTTAAACCCATAATTTCTAATCCTTGTTTCGATTTACTATCATCTAAAAAAGCAATAGGTAGAAGCCCTGAATTAGCTTCTTGCTTTAATTGTCTGGCTACCATCGTACCGGCTGACCCAGCTCCAACGATTAGTGTTTTTTTTCCCTCTTTATTATTCACTTGACTATCTCTATATAATCGCCAAGCCATCCGAGATCCGCCAATAAGAATTACATGAGTCATCCAAGTCATAATCAGAGTGCGAACATAAAATTCTTGAAATAAAACAATTTGGGCTAAAATAGTAACAACTATTGAGATTGTGACTGCATAAACAATAGTTTTAATTTCACTCGCGCTCGCATACTCCCAGGCTTTTTTGTATAGTTTAAAATAGTAAGCACATAAATGATGAACTATTAATAAAATGATTGCACTGGTTACTAGTACTTGATCAATTGGACGAAAACCACCCGCTAGTATAAAACTGCATATAAAAATAGAAAAAACTACGATAGCTGAATCTAAGCAAATCAAGGCTATCAGCCTTTGTTTTAACCCCATGATGTTCTCTACCCCTTCGTTTAAGTAATAATTAATCCCCTGAATTGGCTCAGTACTTTTAATAGAATTAAAGTCCGACCTTTTTATGTATATAATGAATAACATTCATTTACAATCTTGCTATTTTAAATTAATCCACTAAATTATTATACATTAATTATTTCATTATGTAATTCAGGTGCATATTTTATAAAATCGAAAATATAATTAACATCTTAATATAAAGCTATTTTCCTCTTAATTGGCAATAATTTCAACCGTAGAATTCAATTTTTTAGGAAAAAACTCCTAAATTATAACTTTGTAACGCTTCTTTTATCTCGTGCTAACTTCGTGATGCGTAACATAATTTTCCTCTGTTCATTTCACAATAGGATTCATTTGTTATATGATAGATATGTTTTCTTAACTTGTAAAATATTAAAATGATAAAGTGCTTAAATAAAGTTCAACAGATAATAACGGGGGTATATATAAATGATATTGGTAACAGGAAGTAATGGCTTTGTAGGCATGCATACAGCGGAACGTCTGCTGGAAGAAGGCTATGAAGTCGTCGGGGTGGATAACAATAACGATTACTATGACGTGAATTTAAAGTATAGCAGACAGGAGAGGCTGGAAAAACACGACGAATTTCACTTTCATGAAATAGACCTGGCTGACGCTGCCGCGCTTCAGGATATTTTTCTTACATATACGATCACAGCCGTTATCAACCTGGCCGCGCAGGCAGGCGTCCGCTACAGCCTGGATCGTCCGGATAAGTACCTTCAGTCCAATATTGTCGGATTCTCCAACATTCTGGAAATGTGCCGTCATCATCAGGTGGAGCATCTGATTTATGCATCTTCCAGTTCCGTGTACGGAGCGAATAAAAAAATGCCATTCTCCCCGGAGGACGGCGTGAATCATCCTATTAGCCTGTATGCGGCGACGAAAAAGTCGAACGAGCTGCTCGCGCACACGTACAGTCACCTGTATGACCTGCCAACAACCGGCCTGCGGTTCTTTACCGTGTACGGAACGTTTGGACGCCCGGATATGGCGTATTTCAAATTTGCGAATAAAATCGTAAACGGCGAACCGATCCAGGTGTACAACAACGGCGACATGATGAGAGACTTCACCTATATTGATGATATCGTGGAGGGGATTGTGCGCCTAATCCCGGCGGCTCCGGGTGGGGACAGCGACTGGGACGCGGAAAACTCGGATCCATCGACCAGCTATGCACCCTACAGAGTACACAACATTGGGAACAACCAGCCGGTATCCCTGATGGCGTTTATCGAAACACTCGAAAAGCATCTCGGCATGGAAGCCCGGAAAGAATACCTGCCGATGCAGCCGGGCGACGTCCAGGCCACATACGCGAACATCGACAGCCTGCAGAAGGCGGTTGGTTTCAAGCCGGTCACCTTCCTTGACGAAGGCATCGGCAAATTCGCGGGATGGTATAAAAACTATTACCCGGAGTATTTCTCTGTGCAGTCCACTTCGGAAAACAAATCCAATCATTAAACAATATAAAGAAGCCGGGCGACAAACATTTGTCGCCCGGCTTCTTTATATTCTATGTGCTTTTATTATTTAAACTGCAGCTCAATGCTTCAGACACATACATTTTTTAGCAAAAACGCTACTGTAATAACTATTCCTTCAGAATAGCAGTGCCTGACAAGAAAATAGCTACATTTTAATGAAAGCTTTTTAAAAATTTTAAAACCAGCAAATCACCTATTTATAACGCTACTAAACCATAACTGGTGTTTATTAAAAACACTAAATTGAAAACTTATTAGCATTGGCGCTTTGGTAGAGCGTTTCTGTCAAATCACCAAACAAGGGTCCGTTATAAACCTGATGACGATTTATATCCGGGCATTGAGCATTGCTTTCTATAAGCCAGATCTTGTCTTGCTCTACGGCTAAATCCCATCCCATTAGACCTACTTGAGGGGCTTTCTGATGAAGAGATAATGCAAAGTTTATTGCTTTCTCCCAGTTTGGAATTCTAAGCTCAGAAAACTTGACTCCGGTATCAGGATGATATTCGTATTCATTAAAGTCATCGTCACAGGCTTTTTCATGCGGGGTGCCATCCTTTTTCAATACCAATGCCAGTCCTCCGGCATGTGTATTATCCAGCTTAGATCCCCCAACGCCAAAACGTGCTAAAGAAGAAAGGTAATGGATCTGGCCATTATAATTATATGTAAGTATCCGGAGCGTATTAAGACTTTCAGGGTGATATGCAGATAACTCTTTGCATTGATATATCATTTTTTGAATACATAAGCTTTCTATTGAATCCATGTGTGCTAAAGCTTCCTCTTTTTCCTGTAACTCATAAAACTTCACGGATCTTCCCCGGTAGGAGTGGGCGTCCTTCACTACGATCGTCTGCCCTTCCTCTAATGCGGAAAGGGCCAGCCCATGAGCCTGCTCCTTATCGATTTCTTTTTGTTCCGAAAACCATTGCCCCTCCACCTTTGTTAATAACGTTGGTGACGCTTCTGGGAAATTTATATCCAGCAACGACTTATCCCCAAGAACATTGGCATGTTTTCTTGGATTAATATGAGGCACTAATTTCCACTGATAAACATTATTTGGTATAAAATACATTGATTTTTTGTTATGCAAATAGCTGTATCTCTGGTTTATAAAGCTTCCGGTAAAGCCCCAATTTCTTATCGATTTAATTTTTTCCGTAAAACTGTAATCCAGTTCTTTCTTTTTAGGAGCTTTACTAAATGGTGTTTTTTTACGGTATTTCTTGAGTGATCTTAATTCAAAAACGATTAAATTATTTTTTATAACACTTTTTAATGTCATTATTAGTTCCATCCTTTTAGGTCTCCGCTGCACTTTTTTAAATTAACTTTACATATTTTTGTATACGATGTAATTTAAGCGAGCCTTCCGATTAATTTATTTAAAACGACAGGAGGCAGAAGTAAAGCGAGAAGTTTGATCTGCGGATATTGGAGCAGGCCTTTGATCGTCCAGGCTGTTGCAGTCTTGTAGCTGACGCCATGCGTTTTTCTTGCTACATAATGATACCAGTCACTTTTAATGCGCCTCTTCTCAAGCGAAGAAAACGACTCGATTTCACTGTGGTACTTATTAAGAAGGTAGTGAATAGCTTTTCCGTGCAGGTCGCTGCGGCTGCTTATCTGCTTGCCTTTTTGCTTGGAGACTGTATACCTCACGTTGCAGCCTATATCATAATCAACCTCAGTAACCCGAACAAGCCTTATCCAAAGGTCATAGTCCTGCCTTGCAACTGCAGAAGTATCAAAGCCGCCCACCTGTTCAAACAGGTCTTTTCTGACAGCTACTCCGGAGGTCACGCCGATAAAATTATTAAACAAGATGTCCGGCCAGCCGTTACCCCGTTTTTTGGGTTCAATTCTACGCAGTACGACGTCGCGGTCCTCGGCATCAACGATTTTCCGGCCTGTATAAACAAGCCCTACATCCGGCTGGTGCTCGAAAATAGTTATTTGGTCTTCAATTTTTTGAGGCTCCCACGTGTCATCGTCATCCAGAAACATAAGTATATCTCCAGTGGCTTTAGCAGCTCCTTCGTTTCTTCTGGCCGCTCCCCCGAGGCTTTCTTCATGGTAAAAGTATTGGACAGACGACAAAAACCCGCTGTCTGATGTTTGGGATAAATCATAGGAAGACCCGTCATCCATCACGATAATTTCAGCCGGCTGGCGGCTCTGAGCCAGAACACTTTGGATTGCGGCCTGAAGTTCCTTTTGTCTGTTTTTTGTAGTAATAATTACAGAGGCTTTCACATAGACACCGCCTTAAAATTAATATGTATTATCTGCCATAGTATAACACGGGAAATGGTAAGAGAGGCGATCAGAAATTAGAAAGAAAAGGTATATTATCCAGTAGTGCTAATTCATCTATCCATCTATGCTGAAATTCGTTAAAATGATATGTACAGTAAAGTTTTTATTTCTCTCCCTGCTTCTTTAAAATAAACGAAAAGAAAGGAACAATTATGGCCCAATATAGTTTTATTGAAAAGCGACTGGCACGATTGATCGAATCCAACCCGAAAATCAAAAAAACGGCTAAATTTTTGTATCAGCGCGTGCAATACGTGCTTCACCGAAAGAAGAATTTTACATATGAAACGCATCCGCAAGCAAAGCTCGAAAATCCTTATGAACATCTAGGGTTGGAAGCTTCCAGTGCTCCATTATTTTTTGGGTATTACGACAGAAAGCCCTGGAATCCTTCGCAGACACGTCTCGCTTATCATCGTTTAAACGCAGCATCCAACTGGGAGATTGTAGCGCTCGACGGAGAAAAGCAGCAGGAAATCACCGCAGAAACTACGACAGCTTTTAATTTTCAGCAGGGCTCTATGACCTGCTGGCTCGATGAAGAACGCCTTTTATACAACAATTTTGCAGATGGAAATCTTGTGGCCCGCAAGTTTAATGTAAAATCGGAACAGGTGGAAGCCACATATCCCATGCCTCTGCAAACACTTCATCCAGGTGAAAATGCATTTTTATCCATTAATTTTAAAAACTTAACCCGGCTGAACCCTGAATACGGATATGAAGGCGAATCCATGAATCTTCATCCATTTCTTCCAAGAGAAGAAGACGGAATATGGAAAGTGAACATGGATACGCAGAAAACCGAACTTCTTATTACTATCAAACAATTAATTCAGCATAAATTCAGACCGGAAATGGAAGGGGCCGAGCATAAAGTCAACCATGTGATGTATTCTCCTTCCGGTAAACAGTTTATCTTCATGCACCGCTGGATCGGAAAGCAGGGGCGCTACACAAGGTTATATGCCGCATCGGCAGACGGCAGCAACCTGCGTCTGCTTCTGGACGATCGCATGGTCTCTCACTGCTGCTGGTATAACGACGATGAAGTTATCGCCTGGGCGCGGACAGAAGCTCATGGGGATCATTACTACTGGTTGAACACAAATACTTCGGATATTTCTATTTTAGGAGAAGGAGTCTTGGACCAGTACGGGGACGGGCACCCTTCGATATCGCCGGATCAGAATTGGCTGGTCACAGATACGTATCCAGACAAATCCCGGATTCGTCATCTCTTTCTGTATAATTTAAACTCCGGGGAAATTGTGGAGGCAGGACAGTTTTTTGCCCCGTGGGCCTTTGATTTGAGTAAACGAGCAGATCTGCACCCAAGATGGAGTCCGGACGGAAAATACATTTCGATTGATTCTTCGCATCAAGGGGTAAGAAAATCATATATACTCGACGTGTCGTCGCTTATTGGTAAAAAGGGAAAAACGGCTGAATAGAATAATAATACCAGGCAAGCAGAGCTTGCTGATGACTAACGGAGGAACGTAATGATACTAGTAACTGGAAGCAGTGGTTTTATAGGAATGTATGCAGCAGAGCGATTGCTGCAGGAAGAAAAAGAAGTCGTTGGTATCGATAACCATAACGACTATTATGACATTAATTTAAAAAAGGCAAGGCAGGAACGGCTGGCTTCATACGAGAACTTTTATTTTCACGAAATCGATTTGGCCGATACCTCCGCCATGGAAAAAGTATTTTCTGAGCATGAAATAAAAGTAGTTATTAATTTGGGTGCCCAGGCAGGCGTTCGCTACAGCCTGGATCGTCCGGATAAGTACATCCAGTCCAATATTGTCGGATTCTCGAACATTCTGGAAATGTGCCGGCACCATCAGGTGGAGCATCTGATTTACGCGTCTTCGAGCTCCGTGTACGGAGCAAATAAAAAAATGCCGTTTTCCCCGGAGGACGGGGTGAATCATCCGGTCAGCCTGTACGCGGCAACAAAGAAGTCCAACGAGCTGCTTGCCCACACATACAGCCACCTGTATAATCTGCCGACCACCGGCCTGCGGTTCTTTACGGTTTATGGTCCGCTCGGGCGCCCGGATATGGCTTATTTCAAATTTGCGAATAAAATCGTAAACGGCGAACCGATTCAGGTGTATAACAACGGGGACATGATGAGAGACTTTACGTATATCGATGATATCGTGGAGGGCATTGTGCGTTTGATCCCGGCGGCTCCGGGTGGGGACAGCGACTGGGACGCGGAAAACCCGGATCCATCGACCAGCTATGCACCCTACAGAGTACACAACATTGGCAACAACCAGCCAGTATCCTTGATGGCGTTTATCGAAACGCTCGAAAAGCATCTCGGCATGGAAGCCCGGAAAGAATACCTGCCGATGCAGCCGGGCGATGTCCAGGCCACATACGCCAACATCGACAGCCTGCAGAAGGCGGTTGGTTTCAAGCCGGTCACCTCCCTTGACGAAGGCATCGGCAAATTCGTGGAATGGTATAAAAACTATTACCCGGAATATTTCTCTGTGGAAGCCGCTTCGAAAAATAAATCCAACCATTAAACACAATAAACCAGCCTGCCGACGATTGTCGGCAGGCTGGTTTTTGTTCTATGTAATACTTAATAGGTAAACCTATGACAACTGCGGCCTGGCGTTAGCTCTTCCAGGATCAAATCGGTGTACCATAATCAGTGTCTGCTCCATCGCACGTACCGTATCTGGAGTCACGAAGGTAACTTTCATACTGTCCCCGAGCAGCACCTGCTTGCCTGCATCCGGGGAGCCTTCTTTGACTTCGACAATATATTCCAGCCCGTGCGGCGGCTGTTCTTCCGAGGCCATATATACATTCTGCCATTCAGTTTCTGCGAGCAGCTCCTGCATTTGATCCCACTGCACGTAGTTGCGGATGAGCCGGTTCATGTCCTCATACATGTAATGGTCTTTATTCACCTGGTAGTAGCGCCGGTTCTGTACCGGGCGGCCGGTAATAAGCTCCATCTCGCTCAGCCGCTTTAATTCCACGCGTATCGCATTAGCCGAATCGTTGAACTCGCGGACAATTCTCCGCAGATACGTTTCCTCCTCGTATAAAAAAAACTTCACGATTAACCGTAATCTAGTTTTTGATGTCACTAATTGATGCAGCAACGATTTTCCTCCTCCAGCGGCGATAATTTCGTCATACCTATTATTATTCCTCTTCATTAAGCTTACACTCGATTTTGTTCCTATTTAATCCATCGGCTGTTTTCACAGGATTCTGAAGGTCATTTGCAAAGTAATTTCAAAAATCCCTTTTGTTATGTTCTTTTCTTCATGCAGAAAAAAGCGTTGCGTGGTCGCACTACGCAACGCTTTTTTCCCATGTAGAACTATTTCTTTATGAAGTCTTTTGTTTGGAAGCCGTCATGCCTTTACCTTCAGGTTGCGTGATTTCTTCTAATTCAATCACTTCTTCGGACCTGTCTTGTTTTTGATCGGCAATAAAAGTGATAATACCGAGAACCGGGAGGCCCAGTTCGTTTTCAATATCCTCTTCCTCTTTAATCGACCGGTCAAAGTATTCGCGCACAAACGCAAATCCGATACCGATCATCGCTCCAATCAAGAGAGCAAGTGCTATATTAAAAAGCGGCTGCGGAGAGACCGGTTTTTCCACTTCCGAAGCCTTTGCCGGTGCCAACATGCTGACATTGTCCACGCTCATAATCTGCGGCACTTCGCGTTCAAACACCCGGGCGGTTGTATTGGCAATCGTGACCGCCGTTTTCGCGTCCGTGTTCTCCACCGTAATCGAGGCCACCTGCGATTCATTTTCTCCCGCTACGGTAATCTGTGACTGCAGCTCTTCCACGGTTTGATTCAGGCCGGCCTCCTGGATCACCTGCTCGAGAATCGGCGCGCTCATGATAATGACGTTGTACGTGTTGATATATGCCAGGTTTGCTTCCAGTCCGGTGCCGGGAGCTGCGTCCTCCTCCGGCTCCTGATTGATGAGAATTTGTGCCCGGGCTTCATACACCGGCGTAATGAACAAATACGTGTACGCTGCTCCAATCGTTCCTCCAATGATAACGAAGGCCGCGATTGCCAGAGCGTATTTTTTCAGGACACTCAACACCTTTGCTGCGCTCATGGTTTTTTCCATACGACCCTCCTGGGCGTTTGACTTGGAGTGAGATGCGTTTTACGTACGTATTCAAGCAGCTCTGTGAAGGATGCCCGTGACCCGGTAAAGCTCCACTGCTCCGTCAGCCGCCGGGCTTCTTCGGCAGCTCTTTTGCGTTCCAGCTCCGTGAAAGTCTTTTCTATCGCACTGGCTATTTGCCTGCTGTCATCGGGATGGACGGTGTAGCCGTTCACGCCCTCCTTCACGAGATCGTGCGCGCATCCGCAGTTTTCTGACACTATAACCGGCAGACCCGCAGCCAGCGCTTCGTTAACGACCAGCCCCCACGGCTCTATGAGGGAGGGAAGAATAAACGCATCTCCGAGCATATAATGCTGGAACACATCCTCCTGCCGGGACAGAAATCCGGTAATAATAAGCTTCACCCCGGCTTGCCGGGCCTGCTTTTGCAGCTCCTCCTCCTGTTCGCCGCCCCCGATAACGAACACAGTCACTGGTTTTTTCATTTTGCTGACCGCTTCGATCACCTTTGACATGTTTTTAATCGCGATCAGCCGGCCGGAATATACGAGCACCTGCTCCTCCGGCGTGAGGCCGTATTTGTTTCGCAGCTTTTCACGGTAGTAATCGCGATGATGAGCGAGTTCCTGAATCGAAACGCCATCCACTGAGAGGTACTGGTTGTAGATACGTGCTTCCGGATAGCCGAACACGTCGGCAAAGTAGCGTCGGCTCGCCTCCCCGTTCCCAAAAATGGCAGCGGAATGCTCGACCACGAGTGCTTTCAGCTTATGCTTGTAGCCACCGGGCTCCTCCTGCAGCCTTGGGATGCTGATCCCGTCATACAAAAGCACGTACGGCTTCCGGTACATCCGGCACAGGAGACTGAGCGCAATATAGGTTGGCTTTTCATACCCGCCGATCACTATCAGATCATGGGTGCTCACAATATGGTGCAGTCCGGCGTTCATCCTTCCCGCTTTGCCGAGCTGAACGCCGGGAAGATCAATTTCCTTGTACCCTTCAGCCGCAGTCATCTTCCAGGCCCGGTTTTTACTTGGCCGGTCAGTGTAATACACCGTGATTTCAGTATCCGGAATACGGGCAAACTCGTTCCACTGCAGCGTCCGGTACGGTGCACGCAAGTTTGTAACAAAGGCAATTTTCATCTGGCTGCTCCTTTCTATGAGTCTCCCGCTTCAGCTTGCGTTTCTTTTTAATACCATGTTCAGGCAGGTCCAGACGATAATTTTCATATCAAGCACCGTGCTGCGCGTTTGAATGTACAGGAGATCGAGCTGCACCATCTCTTCAAATCCGACACTGTTACGGGCGGTCGCCTGCCAAAGACCGCTGCATCCTGGCTTCACATTCAGTCGCTGCATATGATACTCGCTGTAGTATTTGACCTCCCGTGGAAGCGGCGGACGCGGGCCGACCAGACTCATGTCGCCTTTGACCACGTTCCACAGCTGGGGAAGCTCGTCGATGCTCGTTTTTCGGATCCACCGGCCGACTTTGGTAACGCGAGGGTCCTCGGCCATCTTAAACATCAGACCGCTTACTTCGTTTTGATCCTGCAACGCTTCCCACCGTGCTTCGGCGTCTGTCGCCATCGAGCGGAACTTATACATCGTAAACGGCGTGCCGTCTTTTCCGCAGCGGGTCTGTTTAAAAAATACCGGGCCTTTCGGATCTTCGAGCTTAATCAGCAGCGCAGTTAACGCAAACAGCCAGCCAAGCAGGATGATTCCGGCAGCGGCCAATACAAGATCGGCCAGGCGCTTCGTTGCCCCGTAATACCGCTTCGTCTGTATGGGCTCCAGAGACGGGTGGGCTTCCTTCACAATGCCATCGGCCTGTCGTTTTGTTTCCATCAGCATATTCCCCTTCCGGTTAGATTTTTATGAAGGTTTTGCCTTTGTCCCCGGCATCACGGCTGCCTGCTTCTCGCGCGTCAGATCCTCAAACAGCGTGCGGTACTTTCCGATTGATGCCTCCTTCGTTAATTGCTGGTCCAGATATGACCGTCCGGCTAGCCCCATCACTCTCCGGTCTTCGGCGTCCATGTGATATAAGGCTGCGATCGCTTCTTCCACCGCTTCGTAATCACTCGGCTCTGCCACCAAACCGGAGTGGCTCACCCGCAGCAGTTTTTCCGCTTCGCTGCCCGCTTCAAGCACCCCGATAGCAGGCTTTCCGGCAGCCATGACGCCGTATATTTTGCTTGGTACCGACACGCCCTTGATCCCTTTTTGGTTCACGATTAAATGCACGTCCGCTGCGTTTAACGAGTATTTGATGAATTCGAACGGCTGATATGGCAGAAAAATTACGTTGGTGAGATGATGCTTGTTTACAAATTCCTGCATTTCCGCTTTTTTCGCCCCTTCGCCGATAAATACGAACATCATATCCGGGTAGCGATAAAATTTTTCGGTCAGCCGGATCAGGTTTTCCAGATCATAATACAGGCCGAGGTTGCCGGAATACATGACGATAAATTTGTTCTCCAGGCCGTGAGTGTGCAGAAATTTTCGGACCGCCGGGTGCGTTTTGTCGAGTGGGACAATTTCTTTTTCGTTCGTCCAGTTGTTGATTACGCTGTGCAACGGAGGCTTTCGTTTACCGAACCGTCGGCGGAGCGTCGTCCGCATGTCTTCACCGACAACGACCACATGATCGGCAAAGGCGCAGTTGACGGTATCGACTGCCTTTGCCAGCCGGAGCACCGTCTGGTTTTTTACATAGCCGGCCGCTTCGGCCTGTTCGGGGTTAAAATCCTGGATGTTGTACACGTGCTTGGCCCGTTTGATGAATTTTCCGATGGTGCCGAGCAGACCGCCGAGCACCGGCGGCTGCGAGATCGTGTACACAAGATCCACGTCCTTTTCCCGCCGCAGGGCACGCAGCGCCCGCATAAAGTACAGCGCCACGTATTTGGCCCGGCTCGTCTTCGAGTTTTTATTAACCGGCGGGAGCGGCACGCGAACCACTTTAATCGAACCATGATAATCGACCCCTGAAGGCCCCTGCGCAGAGGCTCCTGCGTATCCGGGCTGCGCAGCGATGACGGTAATGTGAAAGTCCTCAGCCAGCTCCTCGCACAGCTCGGTCATCAGCTGGCCGGTGGAAGCAAGGTCAGGGTAAAAGTAGTTGATTACAAACACCAGTTTTTTCATCCAAGCTTCTCCTTTACTGAAGATTCGGCTGCTTCCGGCGGCGCTGCTTCCGGGACGGCCCTCTGAAATATCTTGTGAATCCGATCGGTATAGTCTGTTTCTTTAAACGAGTGCAGGGCATACGTCCGGTTGACCCGGGCTGTGTTCTGCAGGTCATGGATGCTGATGTCCTGGAGCAGCCGGGCAATGGCGTGCGGCGCCTGCTTGGGGACAAAATAGCCGTTTTCTTCTTTCACAATATCCGGAATGCCAGCATGCTTTGTCGTAACGACCGAGAGCCCATTCGCCATCGCTTCGATGACCGAAATTGGCTGGCCTTCATTCGGGTAGTAGGTTGGAAGTATAAACACATTGCACGTGCGCAGCAGTTCTTTTTTCGCTTCGCCGCCCACCACGCCGTGAAAGACGACGTTGGTTAACTTGTGCTCTTCAACCATCGCCTTGAACCGCTTTTCTTCCTTTGGATCAAAAAAAGCACCCGCAAAATGAAATGTCATTTCCGGGTGATCCTTTGACAGGCTCGCTGCCTTTAGCACGTCCAGATAGCCCTTGGATGCAATAAAGTTACTTAAAAACAGCACGTGCTTGCCGTTCATCGCCTGTATTTTCGTATCCAGCTCCTCCTCGGTGAGCAGTGCTTCCTTTTCCACAAAGTTTTCGCAGATGACAAGCTTTTCATTTGGGATAATCGGCTGAAATAATGCCTTTAAGCTCTCGCTCAGCACGACCACGCAGCTCGCTTTGGGAAGCAGCTGTTCGTTCAGCTTTCGCTGCAGCGGATTCATCTCGCCGAGCAGCTGTTTAAAGTAGCCCCCGTGATAGTGAATAATGACCGGGCGCCTTTTCCCCAGCATGATCGCAAGCAGCAGAAGGTCCCGGGCATTGCCGCCCTTCGAGTGGGAAATCGTGAAGTAAAAAAAATCGCAGTTGGAAGTGGCAAGCTTTCGTATTGTCGAAAAAATACGCTTGTTATTGGTAAGATTGATCTTCTGCATATCGTAATCAGCCTGAAGCTCTTTTGCGTCGGCTATCTTGAAGAGAGCCTTTGACAAACCGTGTACCGGCGGGGGAAACTGGCCGACGAGCGCCGCTTTCGTGCGCATATGCTCTCACCTCCTTGGGGTTTACCAGAAACGGCCGCTTTCGGAGCGGCTTTTCAGCCATAAGCTCGTGAACGAAGAAATACAGGACGGCGGTAATGACCATATAAAACGACATTTTAAACATCGTAATCGGGTCATACGCGAGCCAGCGGGGGAATGTGGTGAGAATGATGATGCCGACGAAAATAAACAGCGGGTGTCGGGCATCCGCCAGTCTGTTCAGGATCACTGCGATCACTGCCGCAATCGCGACGATCCCGCCAAAGCCGAAAAAGTAAAAAAAGTAGCTGGCGATAAATCCGCCGCCCCCGGCCGGCGATATTTCCGACAGGTAATTACTCAGCTCTGCCTGTTCAAACGGAATGCGGCTCGTCGGAAGAAAGATCCGCATCACAAACGCTGCAGCTGCGGCCATCCGGTCACCGGCACCAAGCAGGCCGTCCTGCAGCAGCCCCGAAAACAGAGTGGAGTTGTACAGTACTTCGCCGGCATTGCTCGGCATGTAGCTGCCCTCCGAGTAGCTGCTGAGGCCGAAGTTAATGCTTTCCGGATTTTGCAGATAAAACGAAATATCCGCCCGGATGCGGCCGAACACCATAAACACGTAATAGATGAGACCGCCGCCGGCAAGCATCATCACGGGGGAGAGCCGTTTTTCCCAGAACAGAATAAATAGCAGCATTCCGACCTGGAGCGCTTCGATCCGGCCGCCGAACAAAATCATTTTTGCGATATACAAAAACGACAGCCCGAGCAGCAGGACATTCGCGTAAGGAATGTTTTTCGAGTAGTAGTAGCCGAGTATTATAAACAGCACCACGTACTCCGAAATCGCGAGACTCCCGAAGGTTGCCTGTGAATTCATCCCGTACCCGCCGGACTCCAGAATGTTTTCACCCGATTTCCCGAGCACAATTATGACCGTAATCGCGGCAAGGCTCACAAGGTACAGGGCCCAGTTGGACTTCCGCTCCAGCCGGTCAGCGATATAGACCGGAGCCGCCGGCTTCCGGGTAAACAAATAAAGCACGAGCAGAAACAGCGACATGATCAGAAGCGTTTTATCATAATACATCGGATAAAAGTAATCGTCGTAGTACGTCGTTTTGTACCCACCGTAGTACACGTAGGCGAAGTTCATATAGTACGTGCTCATAAATACCACTAAGAGCATGACGGCCTTAAACCTTCGCAGGTGGTAAATAAAATGAACGATGATCAGCAGATTGGACGCCACCGCGAGAGCGGGGCTGCCGTTAATCAGCAGCAGAAGCGCGATAATCTGCACACATACGAGAACGTATTTCGTAAACATCGGCGTACCTCACTTATCTGCCATGGGTTTTCTGGTACTCCAAATACTTGACTCCTAGCAGGCCGGCCAGGTTACCGGCACCCATATACACATACTGCAGGGCTTTCACCCGCTCGTGCTCCCAGCGGAAAGCGGCCGGCACGTACAGGAGAAGCCCCTGGATGATTCGGCCGCTCCCGACGAGGGCCCGGCTGGCTTTTGCCCTTCGTGCATTCGCTTTTGCCCCGGTGCAAAGGGCAAGCGTGTTGCCGGAGCGGTAGGCCCGCTGCAGCACCCACTGTCTGGTTGTGCGTGTAGCTGGAATCCGGTCAAAAACGATGGCTTCCTCCGCGCAGATCATCGTATACGACTCCTGCTCCAGCTCGGTGAATAAAAACGTGTCGGATCCGCCCGTAAGCGCGAGCGCTTCGTTAAACCGGTAGCGGTCAAAAATACTCTTTCGCATCAGCAGGTTGTTGGTTGCCGCCCGCCGGATCGGATCCCCGGTACGCCGCTCCAGACCGCTAAAAAAGCCGCCACGGATCACCCAATCGGGCGCCTCCTGTTCAAACACGCTCACGACCTTGCCTTCCACCACGTCTGCGTCGTACACGTGACGGGCGACAAGCAGCTGCTCGAGCCAGTCGGACGCCGGCGTTTCGTCATCATCCACAAACACGACAAAATCCGCGTCCCCGGCCAGGCGGACCGACGTGTTTCGCGCCGCCGGTATCCCTCTTTTCGGTTCTACCTCGTAGATGAGCGGATACGGGTAGTTGAGTGGAAGCGTTGCAGATGCGCTCCCTTCGGCGTCGTTATCCACAACGACCACTTTTAATTCGGGGTGGTGCTGGTCCCATTTCTGTGCGGCAATGCCTTCCAAAAGCGCCTGTAATCCTTCCGGACGTTGATACGTAATAATACATACCGCAAGCTTCATTTATTCCTCCCTCTTTTCCACGACGGGAATGTCTGCTTTCATTTTCAGCAGCAGAATAATGCTGAACAGCAGCTCACTAAGCATAAGCCCGATGAGCGCTCCCGCTTCCCCGAACGCCTGGACCGTTACGGCGGTCATGCCTACCGTAATGACGGCAACAGTCATGCCTGATTTGGCGAGCATTTTAAAAAACAGTGCCGACTGAAAATAATTGGAGTAGTTGACGCGAATGAGCTGAAACAAAAATACGAGCATCCATAAAAGCACATATTCCTGAATGCCCTGGTACGCTTCCGGAAACGCTCCGGAGGGCACGACGGAAAGAGCGGCCATCAAAACGAGCGTATACACGAGCAGAATAGCGACCGAAGCTCCCATCCCCTGATACATTAGCGTCTCAGCCCGACCCGGCCGTTCGCGCACCATCGCCTTGCTGAGGAGTGGTCTCATTACGTTGCTCCAGCTCGAGATAATGAGCACAATCGGCGTCATAAGCAGCTTGGCCGCCGCAATATAGGCGACTTCGGTAACACCGAGCATCAGAAAAAGCAGCAGCAGGTAGGTGTTTCCCTGCAGCCAGCTGCTCGTTGCCCCGAACAGGCTCCACTGCGACAGCTTCCACGTGTCACGGAATTTCTTCCGGATTACCTGCTTCGGCGGTAGATGCACTGTGAACTGGTACATTTTTTTAACTGAAACGAGCAGCGAAGCCACACCGGTGATTAAAAACATGAGCGATACGTACACAATATCTGTATACACAGCCGCGCCGATCGCTACGAGTGCTGCCACAGCATAGACGCTATCCCGTTTGAGCGCTTTCTGGGGCAGCAGCTGCGCGTACTCTTCGGTGCGGAAATATTCCCGAAGCAGCAGCAGGCAGACCGCGAGCGGCAGCACCCAGAGGGCCGCTCCGTCCATACTTATCACACCGCTGAAATACGTAATGATCATCATCGAAAGAAATACGACAACTAAAAACAGCAGAAGCACCGCAAACAGGCTGCGCCGGAGCAGCACGGCGTCCTTTTCTTCAAGCTTCGGAGAAAGCACAATCATCGGTGTATTAATCAGCGCGTTCTGTACGCTTAAAAACAAAAAGAAAATGCCCATAAACATCGTATAAAATCCGTAATTTTCCGGAGAGCTGAAATACACAAAGGCGAGACCGATCGTAAAGTTCACGCCGCTCAGCGCCGCCTGGTCCAGAACGGTGTAGAAGGCTTTGCCGGAAATGTTTCCGGCAAGCACTTTCTTAAGAAGTTTCACGATAGATTGGCCGTATGTTTTGGCGGCTTCCATAATGGTTCAAATCGCTCTCCACCATCATTTCCACCAGCTCCCGGAATCCGACCTCAAGCTCCCAGCCGAGCTTTTCCTTCGCCTTCGTGCAATCGCCGAGCAGAAGGTCCACCTCCGCCGGCCGTACAAATTTCGGGTCGGTCACGACGTAGTCGCGCCAGTCGAGGCCGACGTACTCGAACGCAATCTCCACTAGCTCCTCCACCGTATGCGTCTCCCCGGTGGATATCACGTAGTCATCGGGTTCATCGCTCTGCAGCATGAGCCACATTGCCTTCACGTAGTCGCCGGCGTAGCCCCAGTCGCGTTTGGCGTCGAGATTGCCCATTCGAAGCTCACTCTGGAGGCCAAGCTTGATACGGGCAGCGGCGTCGGTTACCTTGCGGGTGACAAATTCCATGCCGCGCCGTGGCGATTCGTGGTTAAATAAAATACCGGCGCAGGCGAACATATCAAAGCTTTCCCGGTAGTTGACGGTAATCCAGTGGCCGTACGTTTTCGCCACCCCGTACGGACTGCGCGGCCAGAACGGCGTCGTTTCCGTCTGCGGTGTCTCAAGCACCTTGCCGAACATCTCCGAGCTTGAGGCCTGGTAAAAACGGGCGTCCGGCTTGGCAATGCGCACCGCTTCCAGCATGTTTACCACGCCGACGGCGGTAATCTGGCTCGTCGCTATCGGCTGCGGCCAGGATGTGGCTACAAACGACTGGGCGGCCAGGTTGTACACCTCATCCGGCTGCGCCTGCTGCACGGCGCTGATAAGAGAGGACAAATCGGTCAGGTCGCCGTCAATCCATTCAATCTGGTCCTTTACATGTTCAATGTTTTCAAAGTTCGGTGTGCTCGTCCGGCGCCGGAGGCCGTAGACCGCGTAGCCTTTGTCGAGCAGAAATTCCGCCAGATATGAGCCGTCCTGGCCGGTCACCCCGGTAATGAGTGCTGATTTTGTCATAGAGAAGCAGCTCCTTTGTTTGGTTGTGCCGCCTGGCCGGTGTACCAGTCGTAGGTTGTCTGCAGCCCTTCGGAAAGCGAAGTTTTCGCCTCCCAGCCGAGACTGTTCAGACGGGTGACATCGGTGCGTTTCCGGAAGGTGCCGTCGGGCTTCGTCGTGTTAAACGTAAAATCCCCCTCGAAGCCGGTGACACGTTTGAGCGTCTCGGCAAGCTCCCGGATGGAGAGATCCTGGCCGGTGCCGATATTCACCATGCCGGTGCCACCATACTCGTTCATCAGAAAGACGCACGCATCGGCCAGGTCGTCTGCGTACAGAAATTCCCGGCGCGGCTCGCCCGTCCCCCATATTTCCACCGTGGGCTCCCCATTGATTTTCGCTTCGTGGCATTTTCGCATCAGTGCCGGCAGCACGTGCGACGTTTCCAAATCGAAATTATCGTTTTTTCCGTACAGGTTCGTTGGCATCGCGGCGATAAAACGGGTGCCGTACTGGCGGTTGTAAGCTTCGCACATCTTCAGGCCGGCAATTTTGGCCACAGCGTACGGTTCATTCGTCGGTTCAAGCGCGCCGGTCAGGAGCGCATTCTCCTGAATCGGCTGCTGGGCATGTTTTGGATAAATGCACGTACTGCCTAAAAACAACAGCTTTTTCACGTTGTACTGATAGGCTGCATCGATAACATTCGTCTGAATATACAGGTTATCGCGGATAAAATCTGCCGGATAATCGTTGTTGGCAGTAATGCCGCCAACCTTCGCGGCTGCTAAAAACACGTAATCTATCGAAGAGGACTGAAAAAAAGCGTCTACATCATTTCGGTTTCGCAAGTCAAGCTCGCTGCTCGTCCGGTACACCAGGTTGGTATATCCTTCCTCCTGCAGCTTCCGCACAATTGCAGAGCCTGCCAGCCCCCGGTGCCCGGCTACATATATACACGCATGTTTTTCCACTGGTGATCCTCTTTTCCTGTAAGATTTTGGCGTTTTGTAATACCTGCATCTATTCAAAACAGATGACTGAAGTCGGAATGCCAATGGTCTGTCTTTTCATCTGCAGCAGCGTTGTATGCGCAGCTGCCGCAGTTAAACCGGAGGCATTGAACCTCTCCTCACGCAGCGCTGTTGACGATGAACGTCTAAGGCTTTCAAAAAAGCCCTTAGCACTGCCGAGTGCCTCCACGTGCTAACGGTGCAGGAGACATAACCGAATATTTTTGAAAAAAGTTATTTAATGAATTTGGCGGCGGAGCCGTTGTGGGCGCGCAGCACGTCATCCCATGTGTCATGAATCCGGACCGTGTCTTCGTCGCTGATATCAATGCCGGTCTGCACCTCTACAATCTCCAGATCAATGGTGGCCCGGAGCGCGTGCTTTGTGCCAGCCGGCAGGTGGACGACATCCCCCGCTTTGATGCGGTACATATGATTGTCGACCGCGATCTCCCCCTCCCCGCGCACCACCGTCCATACTTCATCGCGGTTGTGATGGTAGTGAAGCGTCGAATTTTTTCCCGACTCCAGCAGAATCCGTTTTGTAATCATCATCTGGCCGTCCGGGTACTTGGCGTAGTCGAGCACCCGCGACCAGCCCCACAGCCGCTCCTCGTACATCTGCGGGTAGCGGAAGTCCTTGATAAGCTCTTTAATCTGCGAGCTCGACTCCTTGTTGGCGACGATGATGCCGTCGGGACTCGACACAATCACCATGTTGCTCGCATCGATAACCGCGACCGGGATATCGAGCTCGTTGAAGAGGTGTGTGTTAACCGAGCTTTTGGAAATAATGCCTTTCCCGGTCTGGTTGGAGGCCATTTCCTCAGTGAGTGTGTTCCAGGTGCCAAGGTCCTTCCAGTCACCTTCATATTTTAAAACGGTGATCTTTTCCGCCTTCTCCACGACCCGGTAGTCAAAGCTGATCTCAGGGATCGTGTGGTACTGGCTTTTAAGCAGCTCGTACTCAAACGGCAGCTTTTCCTCCTCCAGAATCCGGAGCAGGTATCCCATCGTAAAGCCGAAGACGCCGCAGTTCCACAGCGCCTGACTTTCAATGAGTTGCTCCGCCGTCGCTTCGTCCGGCTTTTCCGTGAAGGCTTTGACGGTAAAGGCTTTGGTGTCTTCGTTCCACCCGTCCGGAACGATATAGCCGTATTTGGTGGACGGATAGATGGGCTGGACTCCCATCAGGGCCATATCGCTCGAGCCTTCATGAATTAGCTGCTCCAAAAGTTCAAAATTTTCAAAAAAAGTAGTGTCTACGAATGCGTCTACCGGAAGCATTACAATCACTTCCTCCGGAAACGCTTTTTCCACAGAAAACAGGTAGCTCGCTGCAAGCGCCACAGCGGCGAATGTATCCCGGCGCTCCGGCTCCATGACGAGCGGAACGTTTTCCCCAATTTGGCGTTTAATCAGGTCCTTCTGTGATTCTGAAGTGGCAATCACCGCCGAGGAAGCCAGGCCGCATGCTTCCAGCTGTCTCCACACCCGCTGGACCATCGACTCCTTTTCGCCGTCCGGCCCGTCTAGCACCTTTAAAAACTGTTTGGATCTCGTGTCGTTGGACAATGGCCACAGCCGTTTTCCCGAACCTCCGGATAACAGGACTAATCGCATCTGCATTCCTCCTTGTTTCCTGAAATTTTGGACAGAATTTCCTTACATTCGTTTAAAAAAAGCACGCTTCTTGTGCAGTGGCCTGGGCGGGTCGACAAACGCCGGTGAACCGACGAGAAGACGCTTCGTATTTTCCTGCAGCTCCCGGGCCTTTTTCAGGCCGAGAACTGCTGCTGTCTGTTCGTAGGCAGGCTTCAGGCGAAAAGGCACACTGTCTGCCTGCGAGGCGATGAAATGAGCCAGGTTTTTCCGCAGGAGCTTCAGGGCGAACCTTTGTCTTTTCCACCCCTGTCTCCCAGCCACCGCCTCAGCGCTTACCTGCGCGAGCGCCCCGTGGGATACAAAATAATAAAGCGGTTCATCCGTTTCTTCGCTGCTCTGCAGCCGCTCCGGATGTGTCATGATCGGAATATAGCCCTCGAGCTGCATCGAGTGAAACAGCGCTTTGATTTGCATGAAGGTGTCGCTGGTCTGCATTTCCACGAGGACGTAGTTGGTATCTTCGAGCGGCAGCAGCTGCCCGGATAAAAGGTCATCTACCATCTCCTTATACAGCGTAATTTCGTGGCCGCTTTTTACGTGCAGTGGAATACTTTCGGCCCGGAGCTGCATATTAAAATCAAGCACGGCTTCTTTAACCGCCAGGCCGTCGTTGTCATAGACACCCGGCCGGTAATGCGGAGTCGCAAAGACCGTCTGAATATTGTTGGCGGCTGCTTCTTTGGCAATGGCGATGCTTTCACTTACCGCCTCTGGCCCGTGGTCAAGGCCGGGCAGTATGTGCGTGTGTATATCGATCATACGGCGTTCCCCCAGGTATTTGTTTCGATTCGTTACTTGCGGGGATCGCCTTTACGCCCGGCCGGCGCGGTCCCTCTCTGTTTCCCATTGATACAGAGCCTGCAGCCCCTTGGCAATCGATACCTCCGGGTACCAGCCATACCGGTTGATTTTTGACGTATCGAGCGTTTTTCTCCTTAATCCCCCGGAGCCAGAGCCTGTGAAAAACACGGCGCCCCTGTAGCCGGTAATCCGCTTGATCAGCATAACGAGCTCCTTCGCGCTGACTTCGCGCTCCGTGCCGATATTGACCGGTCCCTTTTCGTTGTAATGGTTCATCACAAACACACAGCCGGACGCCAGATCTTCGCCATAGATAAGCTCCTGGAAGGCGGGTTCTTTTTCCGGAATCTCCACCTTCGCCTGCCACTGGTCCCGGGCCTGGATGCACCGCTGCATGGCATCGGCCACCATGCCGGACCGCCTGTTCATATCCTCCACCGCGTACATCCGCGGAGCCACCGCAATGTGAAAATTCGTGTTGGACGCCCGGTTGTAGGCCCGGCAGAGAGCGATGCCTTCCCTGGTTACCTGCGTCTGTTCAGCGTATACCTCGTCAATGATGCCCCGCTGCAGAAACGTTTCCTTCAGCGGCTGCGGGGTGTATTTCGGGTACACGTGAATATCACCGACGTACAGCAGCTTTTTCACGTTGTAGCGGGCGGAGGCTTCAAGTACGTTCGCCTGCTGCCAGCGCCTCGCCTGCAGTCCCACTTTTGTATTTGACTCTGCGTATTCATAGCCGTCAGTCATGAACACATATTCAATATTTTCCTCGGCAAAAAACGTATTGACGGCCCGGATACTCTCCATGCCCGTATCGACCCCGCTGCGCACGACCACGTTTTCGTACCCCTGCTTTAATAGGTAGTGATAAATGGCGCTGCCTGCCCGCTCCTGATGATTGGTTACGTAAATCTTCGCCTGTTTATCCAACCCGGCTTCCTCCTTTTATGATACTTTTTCTTTTTGTCTGCCTACGCTGATCAGTACCTGCTCAATATGATTCAGCATTGAAGTCGTCGCGAATGTCACCGTCGTCCCCTCCCCGAGGTAGAACTGCTTGCCCCAGTGCGGAGAGTTTTCCTCCACTTCAATCACATATTCCACCGGCGAGCTCCTTTTCGGATCGGGCGTAATATAGATGGTTTTCCAATCGATGCCCTTCAGCCGCTCGTGCAGTTCGTCCCAGTATAAGTACTGTTTAATGAGGGACTCCATCTCCCCGTGCAAATAGTAATCTTTATTGATTTTGTAGTAGCGCCGGTTTTTGACCCAGCGGTCGGTAATTAAATTCATGTCATACAGCCTCCGCAGTTCGAGGCGGATAGCATTTGTTGACTCCTTGCATTCGCGCACGAGCTCACGCAGATACGTTTCTTCCTCTGTCAGATAAAATTTCATTACGAGTCGCAGTCTTGTTTTGGATGTTACTAATTGATGCAAAATTATCTCCCCCTCCATTCCTTCATCTATATCAATGATTGCTTTGCCGGCGGTGTGATCCTCCCCCCGTTCAGCAGCAAATGCGTATTTTTCTGCATTCGCTCCCACTCCTCCAGCCGCTGCATTCGGACAAACTGCCAGTATGCCTGATCCAGGCAGAACGGCTGGTCATAAGCACTGCAAGCGTTCGAGGCCACAAAGTGCACGAGCCGCTTTTTTAAAAAATATTTTGCCCAGCGCCTGTCGCCTCTTCCATCGCGGCCGAGCAGCGCTCCGGCGCTGATCTGCACGGCTGCTCCTTCATTCACGAGCGTCTCAAGGCCCCCATGCCTTTTCTGAAACATCTGCAGCCGCTCCGGCGATGAAAGAATGGGAATAAACCCGCGATTGTACAGTTTTCTGAGCATCTGCCGGACGTACAAAAAGCTGTGGGTTTCATTCATATGAACGAGTACATAATTGGTATGCTCCAGTGGCAGAATCCTTTTTCTTTCCAAATCGGTTTCCATTCCGTCATACAGGGTGACTTCCTGACCCGAGCGGACGCGGACCGGAATCCGGGCTTTCAGGAGCTGAAAATTCAGAAATTTCACCGCCTCCGTAACGAAAACGGCATCAAAATCGTACGAAGGATACCGGTACCTCGGCGTTGCGTAAATAATGCTGACACCGGCCGCTGCTGCCTGCCTGGCCATTTCCAGGCTTTCGTTCATCGTGTTTGGTCCGTGATCAAAGCCGGGAAGAATATGGGCATGCATCTCAATCATGTACTCACCTCTTTCCTATCGAGTAAGGCAAATGTCCTATTTGATATTTTTTAGAATATTTTGCCTGTTGCCGTTTCTTTTATATTAATAGTCCAGTATAATTATTAATAGTAATTACCTAGTCATTAATAATCACACAAATGTTAATAGTCATATGACCTTTTCTAGGAAGATGGGACCCCGCGCGGGATTACCCCCGCCGAAAGGGAGTGGACCTGAATGAACCGCCGCCAGCGAATTTTCATGTATACGATCCAATTCATAGCCATCATCGCAGCCGGACTGTTCGTATACATGGAGTCGCCGGACGAGCGGTGGCTTGCCGCAGGCCTCTGCTGGGTATTTGGTATTATCCAGATGACCCGGCTCGTCCTTTTATCCATACCGCTTGCCCGCTTTTCCTCGGTAATGGTCATCAGCCTCCAGTTCATCATTGCCTGGACAGTTCAGGCGATTGTCGGGGGATTTGTGCCGCAGACGCTCTTTTTCGTCCTGATTGCCGAGCTCGGATACCGGGCGCCTAGGCGCTTCAGCTTTCCGTTTATGCTTTTCTGCTACGCGGGGTTTGTTAGTGCTACAGCCTTTCACGAAGAGTTTCCGGCGACTGCCGGTATTGCCTTTGTGCTTCCACGCTTTATCGAATACGTCCTGTTCTGGGGATTCAGCTATTTGGCCAAACGCTCTACCGAGCAGCGCAATGAGCTGCAACGGGCCTACGACCGGCTCCGCCTGTATCACCGGGAGATGGAGGACAAATCCATCATGCAGGAGCGGCTGAAGCTCTCCCGGGACATTCATGACAGCGCCGGTCATTATTTAACCACCTCCATGATGGCGCTTGAAACAGCCAAACGGCTGCTCGAAAAAGGCGAAGTCGAAAAAGCCCGCACCCAGCTGCAGACGTCCAAGCACCAGGTGCAGGAAACGATGAAAGAAATCCGGAAAACGGCTCATTCCATGGCGCATACCGATGGCTTCATCGACCTTTCGGCTGCACTTGAGGGACTTCTCGTTTCCACACGCGATACGTCGGATGTACGGGTGGAGTGGCAGTTTGACGAACCGCTGCCCCTGCTCCGGGCGGAGCAGGAAATGCTTTTGTACCGGATGCTCCAGGAGGGGCTCACCAACGGCCTCCGCCACGGCGGATGCACATTCTTTTCGTATACATTGTCCACGAAGGTCCCCGGCCAGCTGATTGCCCGGCTTGAAGACAACGGACGCACTGTCACGAAAAACGTAAGCTACGGCTTCGGCCTGCGCGGGCTTTCCGCCCGGGCGGAAGAACTCGGCGGTCTTCTGCGCTTTGAAGCCATTGCGGAAGACAGAAACGGCATGGCGCTCGAGCTGCGCCTGCCGGTCAAGGACCGGAGCCCTTACACCCCGTCATAATATGAGCTGACTTTTTATATGCATAAATCTCAGGATAAGTATCAGAAGGAGGATCTGCAGATGGAAACCGTTCGGATAGGGATTGTCGATGATCATGCTATTGTCCGGGACGGACTGGCGATGATCATGGAGCTTGAAGAGGATTTGGAAGTGGTCGGTATTGCGAGAAACGGGGCGGAAGCAGAAATGATGCTTACGAACGAGCTTCCGGACGTAGTGATGCTTGATGTGTACTTAGAGGGCAATAACGGCATCGAATGGCTGCCGGATTTTCAGCTGACATCGCCGCAGACGAAGTTTATTATGCTCAGCTCCTACGTGGACGCTGAAAACGTCATCCAGGCGCTTGCCAACGGGGCGAAGGGATTTCTTCTGAAGGACTGGGAAAGCGAGGAGCTCGTCCGCTGCGTGCGCCAGGTGGCCCGCGGCCAGATGGTGCTTCCGACATCGGTCTCGGAGACGCTGAGCGACCAGCTCGCTGCCCGCAACCGGAAGGACGGGGCCCCGCATTTTCAGGAAACCGAGGACACCACCGGGCTGTCTCTGCAGGACCGGCGGATCATGGATCTGCTGCTCGCCGGCTACTCCAACCAGGAGATCGCGGATACGCTGTTTTTAACGCTCGGCACCGTCAAAAATTACCTGACCGCTATCTACAGGAAAATCGGTGTCCACAACCGCCGCGAAGCCATTGCCTATTTCCAAAAAAGACACAAACAAACCGGCTCCTGAATGGCAGGAGCCGGTTCGAGCTGGGTGGAATATGAGGATGAAGAAATTTTGGATCATTAATATACTTATGGTTTTTCTCTTTTCACTCACAAATACTATTTTATATTTATTTTTCGATTTATATCGTTCAGCTTCAAATATTGCCGTTTTAACTATAGTTGCCATCGCTTTAAGCATCCTCAGCCAATGGAACTACCGGAAACACTATAAACATACAACACGTCCATGATTTGTTTAAGGCCACATCCATGCGTAAACCTGCCAGCTGGATAAACTAGCAGTGACCTAAGTTTTTAGAAGACCTTTATTAAACGCGGTTCAGCCACCTTTTGGAGTCTGGCAGTTCCCCATCCTCTCAAAGAAATTAATAATGTGGGAATGGTCCCTTTTCCCGTTTCCGTTCACAATTTCAGAGTGAAAAATTTCTTTCACCAGGTTCGTGACAGGAAGCGGCACCCCAATCGCGTTCGCTGAGGACTGAATGTTCTTTAAATCTTTGTAATTCGTTTCAATGCGGCCCCCCGGCTCAAAGTTCCGGTCGATAATCTGCGGCATTTTCGCCTCCATGACAGCACTGCCTGCCAGGCCGCCGTGGATGGCTTCAAATAGTTTATTTAAATCAATGCCTGCCTGGCTCGCATACACGCAGGCTTCGGATAAAGCGGCGAGATTTCCGCTGACAATAATCTGATTTGCCAGCTTTGCTGCAGAACCGGTCCCATTCGCCCCGCAATGGACAATATTCTCTCCCATTGCTTCCAATACGGGCAGTACCTTATTAAAGTGGTCTTCGTTCCCGCCTGCCATAATGGAAAGCCTGCCTTCAACCGCCATTGGCTCTCCGCCGCTGACAGGAGCGTCGATAAAATGAATATTCATTGCTTCCAGTTTACTGGAAAACAATCTCGATTCCTCTGTTGATACCGAGCTCATATCAACGATAATGGTTCCTGGCTTACTTGCTGCAGCCAGCCCTTTTTCTGCAAATAACACCTCGGACACGTGTTTTCCTTCCGGGAGCATCGTGATGATGACATCGCTGTTTTCCGCTGCCTCCTGGCCTGTTTTACACGCCTGGCCGCCTAAAGCTGCCAGTTCGTTGACCGCCTCCGTGTTTAAATCAAAAAGGTACGTCTCAAATCCCTTACTGATAAGATGCCCGGCCATCGGTTTGCCCATAATGCCTAAGCCAATAAATCCAACCTTCATACGACACGCCTCCATGCAACAGTATTTGAATAAATTCCGGTAATGCTAAATGCTCTCAGCTTCCCTGAATGACCGGGTGGAGGTGTTTATTGACGTAGCTGCCAAGCTCTTTAATGACTTTACCGGTATCCGGCTCCGCTGCTCCTGTTTCCTCTTCGAGCATCACCCAGCCGTCGTAGCCCCCGTCCTTCAGCACCTGCATGCACCCAACAAAATCAATGTCACCTTCACCCATTTTCTTCCATTCATGATTTTTGGAAGCTTCTTTAAAGTGCACGTGTTTAATTAACGGCAACGCTTCCCGGAAAATGTCCACCGGATCCATATCGCCGAACATGATATGACCGGCATCCGGCGTATAGCCCATGTATCTTTCATCGAGGCCATCGAAGAGGACTTCATAATCCTCCCGGGATTTCCAGTAGGAGGTTTTATAGGAAATCGGATGAAGTGAGGTCACAATGCCGTGCTCCTCCCGTGCACGCTTTCCCAGTTCATTAGCACCCCTGATAATCTCCTGCTGTCGCTGCCGTACATTGTCCCGGCTGGCCCCGACTCTGGACGGTACGTTCATCACAGCTTCCGGAAAGTGCTTTAAGTATTCAAAATAGTAATTTTCTAATTCTTTTTCCTGCTCTGAAGGTTCTCCCCCTTCAAACGCATGCGGAATTGTCAGTGCAGCCAATTGAAGTCCTCTTTTATCAAGCTCTTCCTTGAAGCGCTCCGGCTTATCCCTATACTTTCCAAGCAAAGAAATCTGCATATCCAGGCCTGTCAGCCCTCCATTTTTTACATCATCCATGATCTGGTCCATCATGTCTGCCTCTACATCATAATCCAGCACCCATGTGGAACCCTGGCACCCAAATTTCATGACCATTTTTAATGCTCCCCTTTAGTAATTTTTAAATTTAAGGCTTCGGTGACAAAAGTGGAGAATAGAAGCTGCATCGAGGTCGCCCCCGGGTCCTGGTGTCCTATGGAGCGCTCGCCCAGCCGGCTCGATCTGCCTTTTTTGGAGCTCATCTCTTTGGTGGCCTCCATTCCATTTTTCGCCGCCACTGCTGCTTGTTCAAATTTTTGTTCCACCGTTCCCTCTTCACTCTCGAGGACTGCCTGAACAGGATATAAAACATCCATCATCGTTTTATCTCCCGGCTCCGCCTGGCTTCTTTCCTGCACGCCGCGGATAAATTCAATCCAAAACTGCCTCATATCTTCCATGGAAAGCTCGGTTTTATTTTTAATTGCCTTCGCCCCGGCCATAAAGCCGGACGCATAGAGCGGACCTACCGATGATCCCACCGCGCTTAAAAAGGAGCGCCCTGCTGTCATGGCGATTTTGCCGCAATCCGTTTCGTCCGCCAGCGTTGAATGAATAGACTCCTGCACGGCTTTCCAGCCGATACTCATCGTGATACCGTGATCGCCGTCTCCAAGCGCCCGGTCCAGTTCACATAAATAGGTTTTGTTTTCTTCCATTACGCTGTGAGCACTCTCAAAATAATTTTTCCAGTCCTCTGTCCTCATGCCGTCATCTCCTCCTGCTTAACTCTGTGTATACATCGGGCACTGGGCCGGAGCATCAATGAATGGTTTTAATTCCTCATCCATTTTTAGAAGCGTGATGGAGCATCCTCCCATTTCCAGGGACGTACAGTAATCTCCTACGTAGGACGTGTAAATGTTTATTCCTTTTTCATGAAGAAGGCTTTCGACCCTGTCATACATGATGTAAAGCTCCATCCTGGTCGTGGACCCGAGACCGTTAATAAGTACAGATACTTCATCCGTGGATTCAATATCCATTTCATCAATAATGTTGTTTAAGATCCGTTCGGTGACCACGTTTGAAGTAGCCAGCTTGCTTTTTTCCACGCCCGGCTCCCCGTGGTGGCCAAGGCCGATTTCCATCTCATCCTCTTCGAGATTAAAGCTTGGCTGTCCGGTTTGCGGAAGTGAGCACGGAGAGAGGCCGACGCCCATGGAGCCTACATTCTGGTTCGCCTTTTCGGTTATTCGGTACACCTCGTCGAGCGAAAGACCTTCCTCCGCTGCCGCCCCGGCTACCTTCGTCACAAAGAATTCCCCGGCGATGCCCCTTCGTTTTTCCGCTTCTTCCCTTGGCGCTGAAGCTATATCATCCTTTACGATGACCTGCTTTACTTCTATGTTTTCCTCCATGTCTGCAATATCCGCTGCCATTCCAAAGTTCATAATATCTCCCTGATAGTTCCCGTATAAAAGCAGGGCGCCCTGGTTGGTGTTCGTTGCTTTTATTGCCTCTACGATTGGATCCGGAGGCGGAGAGGAAAAGATATTGCCCACCGCGACGCCGTCAGCCATTCCTTTCCCTACATAACCCATAAAAGCTGGTTCATGGCCGGAGCCTCCTCCAATAATTAAACTGACCTTCTCCTTCAGCCCGGCTTCCGTGCGGACAATCGTTCTCGGATGGGCCTCTACCCCCTTCACATGTTGAGAATGCGCTTTCAAATAACCGTTCAGCATTTCTTCGACGACGACGTCCGGATCATTAATTAACTTTTTCACCGTTAAGCCTCCCTATTTATCATTTTTTCATAAATTCTTTTTCTTTTTCCGAAATCTTATTAACCTTCCGCTCTGAATTGCCTCCCTGAAATTCTACGCTTAAATACGTCTCCACAATTTTTTTAGCGTGCTCTGCACCGATGACCTGGGCGCCCATCGTAATAATCTGGGCATTGTTACTTAATTGGGCCCGTTCAGCAGAGTAGGCGTCATGACATTGCGCAGCTCGAATGCCCGGAACTTTGTTAGCTGAGATAGCTACCCCGATACCGGTGCCGCAGATCAAAATACCCCGGTCAGCTTTATTATCGTTAATATCCTCCGCTACTTCAAATGCAACATCCGGATAATCCACTTCTGTACAGTTATAGCACCCATAATCTATGACCTCGTGATTCAGTTCTTCCACGTGTTTTTTTATCGTTTCTTTCAAGTCGTAAGCGACATGGTCACTTCCAATAGCTATTTTCACTATTTCCACTCCTCGTTTCTGTTAATATTTGATTAAATTTTCGCACTTTTATTTTTGTTTGTCAATTTTTATTTTTATTTACTTTCGAAAATTGTCGTTTATACTAAAATTAATAAATCATATTAGATATAACAAAACAAAACGAAATACTATAAAGGAATTTAAATTAAATATTTTGCTAAAAGTGAATTTTTCTTCTACTATGAGGAAGAGAATATGACTCGAAGGGTGAAATGATGACTAAATTATTTGTAGCGGAACGCCGGCAGAAAATCCTCGAATACTTAAACGTTGACCGCCGCGTTACTGTCCGCGGCCTGGCAGAGAAAATGAACGTATCAGAAGTAACACTCCGCTCCGATTTGAAGGATATGGAAAATGAAGGGCTGCTTCGCAGAACTCATGGCGGAGCTGTTTTACCTGAGACAGAAGAAAACGAAATTAATTTTTCATCAAGAGAAAAGAAAAATAAAACAGAAAAAATAACGATCGCCCATATGGCGGTGTCGTTAATTGAAGATGGCCAATGCATTCTTTTGGATGCCAGTTCGACAGCGCTTGAGTTTGCCCGGCTGCTGAAGGAAAGTCATATGCGCCTTACCGTCGTTACCAGCGGTATTTACACCGCCCTGGAATTAAGGGAAAATCCTAATTTAACAGTGATTCTTTTAGGAGGAGTCGTCCGGCATGGGTCCAGCTCGTTGGAGGGGGTTCTGGGGGCTGATATGTTAAATAAAATCCATGTTGATTTTATGCTTACTTCCGCCAGCGGTTTTACTGTTAACACAGGGCTTACGGACTTTAATGTATACGAAGTTGATTTAAAAAAACAGATGGTAGCCAAAGCCAGTAAAGTCGTCGCCCTTATCGATCATTCAAAAATTAACAAAAGCTCTATTTCTTCCTTTGCCTCTCTCCATGAAATTGATTATTTTATTTCAGACGAGCCGGTTTCCGAGGATATCCTTACGGAGCTTGAGAAGCATAATATTCAAACTCTTTTTTCCCTTGTAGACTACAGCTGATTTTCTTTGCTTAAAAACTAATTCTTCTGTAAAGGCAAACAAACCGGCTCCTGGATTACAGGAACCGGTTTGTTTTGTTTATCCGTAATAGTAGTAATAGCTCTGATCCATCCCTTTTTTCTGGTTCAGAATACAACCGAGGATCGGCACACCGCTCACTTCCAGCAGATCTTTAGCCTTCCGGGCGGCATCGTTTTCGGTTTCTCCGGCTTTGACGACGAGAATGCTTCCGTCGCAGTGGCGGGAGATAACCTGCACGTCCGTCACCGCGAGCACCGGCGGCGCATCAAATAAAATTACGTCGTACTGCTCGCGGGCGAGCTCCACGAGGTGCGCCATCGAACGGCTACCGAGAATCTCGGACGGGTTCGGCGGGATCGGGCCGCTTGGCAGAATATCGAGGTTCGGTACTTCGGTTTCCTGGACGTACGCTGCGTACTCTCCGTGATTGGTCAGGGCATTAATCAGCCCGTGGGTATTCATGCGGCGGAACGTGTAGTGCACAGTCGGCTTACGCAGGTCGGCATCCACGAGGAGCACCTTTTTTTCCTGCTGGGCCATCGTTACTGCCAGGTTCGCCACCGTGGTGGATTTTCCTTCTCCCGGCCCTGCTGATGTAACCACCATCGTCTGCATCTCTTTATCCACCGAGGAATATTGAATATTAGTACGAATCGTGCGGTACTGCTCGGAAACCGGGGATTTACTGTTCAGCCAGGTGATGAGCTTCCGCTGATTCGTGTTCGTCTCTTGCTTCTTTTTTCGTGCCAAACGCGCACACTCCTTTTGATTTCTGTTCATCACTCATTATATCGGCCGGGTGCTTCATTCATTATAGGCGTAGTATAGCATATTCGGGCAGACACCGGTCCATTTTTCCAAAAAGCAGGACCTTTTTATGACCCGTTCTCCGTCCATTGCTGCCAGATGCCGTCCGTCCAGGCCGTGTGCCCCTGTTCGGTCGGAACCGGCTTATCCTCGCCGACGTAGTCAGTCAGTTCTTCATCATCCACCGCCGGCCAGGCGCTCCAGTGATTCAGGTAGGTAACGCTGGCCTCATCCGCATATTCTTCAACCGCGCCGAGCTGTTCCAAATAATATTGCGCTTCATACCAAGGCTGCGGCGCGCTGATATAGTACGCGCTGTCGTTTTCCTGCACCGCTTCCGTCACTTCACGGGTGGCGTAAATGGTATCGTCGCTGCTGACCGTGCCATTATCACTCACCGCAAACGGCACAAAGATAAACAAATCAGCATCGGCTCCGGCCATTTCCTCCGGCCCGCCTTCGTTCAGTACCTCAAGTGACGTGCTGTCATCATATGTAATCGTTTCTACTTCCGTGTTAACCCCGTTCCAGTTCTCCTCGATCCGGTCAGCCAGCTGCTGCGGAAAGCTATTGTTACCTTCCGAGGTCACTGCTCCCGAACCCGCCACGACAAGACGCAGCGGTTCCCCGGACTGCTCAGCTTCTTCCAGCTGGTTCTGCAGGCCGGCGTTGAGCCCTTCACCACTGATGCCGCTCTCTGATTCGCCTTCGGAGGAAGCACCGCTTTCGCCGTTCTGCTGTCCGCTTCCTCCAGCGCCTCCTGCATTATCGATGCGGTCCTGGTAGTACAGCCAGCCCGCGATCAGCACCACAGCCGTAATCAGGACGAGGATAAATAACCCAATTGATCGTTTCATGAGATCTCCCCCGCTCATTATTCCATTTCTTAAGTATTACGAAAATTTTCCAGGTTGTAAAGACGAAATCCGAAAAATTCCAGCTGTTATTTTACGGACTCTTCCATTTTGTTATTTAAAACTTGGAATACCTCGGATCGATGTGTTCTTTCAGCTTCATCATTGTCGGCTTTAAAAAAGAAGGCATTCCAAGCATCACTGCAGAAACGGTTAAAGAAACCAGTTTTGTTCGTCTCGTGCTTCCGATAAGCTTCGTGCCTCTCCACCTTGTTTTAGCATCAAGCCACCGGTGCCGTATATTTCTTTTTTTCACATGGTGCGCTTCCATGCGGTAGTACAACAGCGTTTCCGGAATATTATGAAAGCCACTTCCGTTACCCATGAGCCGGAACCATAAATCATAGTCCTGCGCCACAGGATACGTTTCATTATAGCCGCCCACCGACTCTAAAGCGCTGCGCCTGATCATCGCAGAAGGATGAATAACCGGGCTTGCCAGCGGAATGGTCTTTTTAACATCTTTATGGTAAACAGGCACTTTCCGGATATCTATTGGTTCGCTGTCTTTATTAATATTCATGGCGTACGATCCTACTACGTCAAGTCCTTCGTGTTTCTCGAGAAGCTGCACCTGTTTTTCCAGGCGTTCCTCATGCATCACGTCATCGGCATCCATTCGCGCCACGTATTTTGTTTCTGCCATTTTCCACAACTCGTTCAATGTAGGGGTCAATCCCCGGTTTTGTTTATGTATATCAATCAGTTGGAACCGTTTATCATTTTTGATGAATTCCTGTAATTTATCTGCAGTATTATCGATGGAAGCATCATCAATCATATAAACGGTAAAATCCGGATACGTCTGGGCAACAATGCTTTGCAGGCATTCCTCAATATAACCTTCGGCATTGTGTGTAGACATAATAATCGTCACTAAAGGATTCATTTTCTATGCTCCTAACTATGTATCTTTATTTTTATATGCCTGGCGGCCGATTGGGCCGCCTTTTTTAGTGTATCACAGCCACCCATTGGTTTGGAGGAACTACTCCAAACCGCTTTCATATCCATCCGTTAAAAGTAAAGATAAGAAACGACCCCGACCGTCACAAGCATTGAAATCAGCGTAAGCGGCATTCCTACTTTTAGATAGTCGGAAAACTTATACCCACCCGGCCCGTAGACAATTAAGTTGGTCTGATAGCCGATAGGAGTAATAAAGCTTGCTGAAGCAGCAATGGCAATAGTTACCGCTAAAGCCATCGGCTCCACATTTAAACTGTCCGCGATACTTAAACCAATAGGGATCATCAGCACTGCTGCCGCGCTGTTAGTAATCAACTCGGTGAATATATTGGTTAAGGCGTAAATTAGAAACAGTACAGCAATTATCCCAAGGGGTTCTCCAAAAGACAGCAGACCCCCGGCCATCCAGGCAGCAAGCCCCGTTTCCGTCATCGCGTTTCCTACACCAAAAGCACTGGCAATGAGCAGCAGCACCTGAAACTGTACATTCCGCTTCGCTTCTTCAGGCGTAATAATACGTGCAACAAGAAAAATAAGCACCGCCAGAGCCATTGCCTGAAACATACTGAGCCATCCGATGGTTACTACTGCAATCATAACCATCAGTACAGCCAGAGAAAACCATCCTTTCGCCGGCGGTTCCTTGATCGTGTCAGGAGTATTCAGCGCTGAAACGACATAAAAATCTGTAGAGCTGCGGTATTTTTGCAAGAAATCTGATCCTGCCAGCAGCAGAAGGGAATCTCCGGGCCGAAGGCGAATATCGCCAATCTTGCTCTGGATGCGTTCATTGTTTCTATGCACCGCGACTACCCCGGCATCATAAGCCGAGCGAAATTGTGCTTGTTTAATGGATTTAGACTGCAGGGAGGACTGATGGGAAACGACGGCTTCCACTAGTTGGTTCGTATTATCCCGGAGATCATCCAGGCTCAGATCCGTGCCAGTTTTTAACGTCAGCCCCGGAGAGCGTTGTAAATCCGCCATTTTCTCTATTACACCGGTAAATATTAAACGGTCTCCCGCCTGCACAATGGTATTTGAACTCACGGGAGAAATCCGCTCATCTTTGCGGATAATTTCAATCAGAAACATGCCCTGTAAATCCCGCAGTCCTGCTTCCTGTACTGTTTTCCGTATAAACGGAAACGAAGGCTCCACCTTCATCTCACATAAGTATTCCTTCGCTTCTTCTTCCAGCTGCTTTTGTACATTTTCATACGCAGGCAGCAGCCGGTAACCAACTGTGAACAAATACAAAAGCCCAACCGCTGTTAACGGCAGGCCTACGACTGCCAGCTGGAACATGCTGAACCCCGTTTCGCCATAGTCAAGCAGCATCCCGTGGACCACTAGATTGGTGGACGTTCCTATAAGAGTAATTGTCCCTCCCATAATGGTTGCGTAGGAAAGGGGAATCAAAAATTTGGAAGGTGAGTATCCCCGTTCTTCACACCATTTTTTGATAACCGGCGTGAAAGCAACGACAATCGGTGTATTGTTTAAAAACGCCGACATTCCTGAAATGGGAATAAAGGTCCTCACCATAGAAGAAACAGGACCGCGGCTCTTTTGCAGCCATCTGGTCATAAATCTCTCCACAATTCCGCTTTTCTGCACAGCCCCGGCAACAATAAACAATAAAGCAATTGTCAGCATACCTTCATTTGAAAAACCGCTTAATGCCTGTTCAGTCGAAAGAATTCCTGTCAGCATCAGCACGACAAGAACAGAAAAAACTATCATGTCCGGCCGAGCCAGTTCAAAAAAAAGAGCCAGAAGCATGCCTGCAATTAATACCATGACAAAAACCATCTCGATGGTCATCTATGTATCCCTCAATTTCCAAGTAACCTGATATGTTTAATTATACAGCAAAAGAGACTCTAGCAAAGAGCCCCTTTTAAAATATTATTTTACCGTTTGCACAAGAAACCATCCGTTGCGCTGCTCTTCCCGGTTGTAGTCAAAGCGCCGGCCATCCTCGTGCCGCACCACTTCTCCGCCGGCCGCTTCCACGATGGCCTGCCCGGCGCCCGTGTCCCACTCCATTGTCGGAGCGTAGCGGGGATAAAAATGGGCTTGCCCTTCCGCCACCAGACAGAATTTCAGTGAGCTGCCGGCAGATACCACGTCAACAGTTGAATAGGTTTCTTTCAAATTAGTGATAAACGCTTCCGTTTCCTCCGACATGTGAGAGCGGCTGGCGACAACATGGGCAGTTGTTTCCGGTACAGAGGCATTCAGTTTCACACCATGCTGCTTTAATGCTTCCTCTCCAATAGGCTCGAGAGTGGATGCCTTTTCCACTTTATACGCTCCTATCGAGGCACCGCCAATATATAACGTGTCCTGCGCAGGTACGTAAATAATACCAAAAACGGGGTAGCGGTCTTCGATTCTAGCAATATTCACCGTGAATTCATCATTTTTCTTAATAAATTCCTTGGTGCCGTCAAGCGGGTCTACGAGCCAGAAAGACGCCCACTGTTTTCTTTCTTCATAAGGGAAAGCATTGCCTTCCTCACTAATAACCGGTGTTTCAGGGTCTGCTTCTGCCAGGCCCCGGGCAATAATGTTATGAGCGCGTTTATCCGCTTCAGTTAAAGGAGAATCATCCTCTTTTTGTTCGACCGAAAAATCGCGCCTGTATACGTCCATAATTTCGCGTCCGGCATCAATAGCAATTTTTATAACAGCACTTGTAATATTTGTTGGCATCCCTAATACTCCTTCAAAATATTTTTTCTAATCCATCAACGCATCTCAAAATTTTATTATACGCTTTTTTCTATTTCCTTAAAAGCCAGTGAAAGTTTTCTAAAAAGAACGGTCTCATAACTCATATATCAAATAGGCCGTTCGTATAATATAAAAATCAATAAAAAAAGCCTTCCATATAAACAGATTTGTTTGTCTGTTTATACAGAAGACTAAACTATATTAAAAATTTAATTTTTGCTGAAGTAAGAATTCGTTCCTTGATAAATCCCTTCAGCAAGCTTTTCTCTGTAGGAGCTTTGCTTCAGGTAGGAAGCTTCTGTGGAATTATCGATGAAACCAAGTTCCACCAATACGGATGGTACTTGTGTTTCCCGGATCACGTGGAAGTTCCCTTGTTTTACACCACGGTCACGGCCGGAGGTTGCCCGGATCATTCCTGCCTGAATTTCTTCAGCGAGTTCTTTGCTTTCAGCACGTTCGTACTTACTGTACCAGTATGTTTCGATACCATTACCGCCGCCTGCGTTTGTGTGAACGCTGATAAAGGCGTCTGCATTGGCTCTGTTTCCGATAGAAGAGCGCTGGGAAAGCGTCAAATACTTATCGGATTCGCGTGTCATAACTATATTGGCACCGGCTGCACGTAATTTGCTTGCAAGGTATTTTGTTGTTTCGAGGTTGATGTCTTTTTCTCTTAATCCATTTGCAGTTGCGCCTGGATCACTGCCGCCATGCCCTGCGTCCAAAACGATTGTTTTGCCGGATACTGCGGATTCAGATGGATACGTTTCTTCTACATTTAAGGCTGCACGAAGAGCTTTCATCGTGTTCGGACCGGCTACACCGTCGACCGCAAGATTTTCAGAACGCTGGAAATCTTTTACTGCCTGATCGGTGGCGGAATCGAACTGGTTGGATGGATTGCTTACATTCATGAAACCAAGCGCTTCAAGATCAAGCTTTAGCTGAACCACGCCGTCATGAGTTGTACCTACCTTCATGATCGAAATCGAGCCGTAGTTTCCTGGATCACCGACGTTGCTTGAACCATCGTCACTCCCTTTAGTGCTGAGAACTTCGCTGATTTTCGCTAGTGTCTTTGGACCGGCTACACCGTCTACGTACAAACCATGATCTCGCTGGAATTCTTTCACCGCGGCTTCCGTCTGTGGACCGAATTTTCCATTCGGACTCGAGATGTCCAGGTAGCCGAGCGTATACAGGTCTTTTTTCATTGCCTGGGCTGCCGGGCTATCCACGCCATCCTTCAACAAGCCGCTGTCATTCGAGCTGCTGTCATCGCTGCTGTTGTCATTATTAGTATCATCATCTGAAGACGGGCTCAAAACTTCGCTGATTTTTGCCAGCGTGTTTGGTCCTGCGATGCCGTCTACGTACAAATCATGATCGCGCTGGAATTCTTTCACGGCAGCTTCGGTCTGAGGCCCGAATTTTTCATTCGGATTAGCGATATCCAGATACCCAAGGGTATAAAGATCTTCTTTCATCGCCTGAGCAGCTGGACTGGTTACTCCGTTTTTCAAGGTACTGCTGTCACTGTCCCCGCTGCTGTCGTCGTTCGACGGCGGGTTCTTCATCACCTCGCTGAGTTTGGCGAGCGTGTTTGGTCCCGCAACGCCGTCCACGGTCAGCCCGTGGTCGCGCTGGAATTCCTTCACGGCGGCTTCGGTCTGGGAGCCGAAGTTTTCGTTCGGCTCGGCGATATCGAGGTAGCCGAGCGTGTACAGCTTCTCCTTCATCGCTTGGGCTTCAGGACTCCGCACGCCGTTTTTGAGGACGCTGCTGTCACTGTCATCGCTGCTGTCGTCGTTCGACGGCGGGTTCTTCATCACCTCGCTGAGTTTGGCGAGTGTCTTCGGCCCGGCCACCCCATCCACGGTCAGCCCGTGGTCGCGCTGGAATTCCTTCACGGCGGCTTCGGTCTGGGAGCCGAAGTTTTCGTTCGGCTCGGCGATGTCAAGATAGCCGAGCGTGTACAGCTTCTCCTTCATCGCTTGGGCTTCAGGACTCCGCACGCCGTCTTTGAGGACGCTGCTGTCACTGTCATCGCTGCTGTCGTCGTTCGACGGCGGGTTCTTCATCACCTCGCTGAGTTTGG